>NZ_JBVVPV010000015.1:0-105486 GCF_055811735.1 Mesorhizobium sp. WSM4850
CTCTTGCCGAAAATCTTCTGGCAGAAACCTCAATGTTCAGAAACACGCGAAATCAATGGGATGTAGGCGGCGCATACCTCACTCCATGTCCGGCGCCGAAAGGTCGAGCGCCAGCGCCGTCTTCGAACAGGCCTGGTTCCGGCTGGCCCAGCGCCAGCCGCTAGCGAGTCAGATACTCTTCTGCCAGTCTCTGAGCCGCACAGCGCTGCTGAAGCGCACGTCGAACGTGATGCTGATCGGCTTGTGCGCAGGCGCGACCACCAGCGCTCGAAGCCCATGCCCTCCTTCTTGCCGTCGCGCGCCGCATCGAAGATGGCCCAGAACGGACCGTTCCTGCCCCCGGCCTCGAGCCCCGCGGCGGCATGGGTATTCGCGAGAGAGCGCCGGACCCATAGGCTCCGCGTACTGGCGATGCGGCCTTCGCGCTGCTTGAAATCGACCGGCGCGGCAGAATGCGATCGCTTTCGTGATCACGTCACCTGGGAGGACGAGAAAAGATTGTTGAGGCACGGGTACGAGCTGCCTCAGTCGTTCGTTCGATCGAAAGCACTGTGTGCGGAGGACGCTCTCCATCATGCAGCGCCAGGAGAAGCTGGCCGACTTCCTTGTCCGCTGCCGTGAGCCGATGATTCAGGCGAAGAAAGTCCATCCAGGTTGGCGTGCGGAATGTCTCTGTCCAAATCGAAGGCGTTTGAAGATTTCGCTGGAGTGTCCAGTTTCGCGCACCGGCACGGCTCTGAACATGGCGCCTTGCGCGCATGTAGCCCAGAAAGGTCTCGATATTCTCTTCGGCTATAAGATACTCGACCTTGACGACTATGGGGCCACTCCTGGGCTTCAACTCGAGTGCCAGCTCCGGCGGGTGAAAATCCGAACTTTCCTGATCCGTTTCTTCCCATGGACGGACCGGCAACAGTATCCCCGCAGCTGCAACCAGCAACAGAGCCCCTGCGGCGCCCTCCAGAGCCCAGGCTAAGGAGTAGTCCTGTGCGACAGTACCCCAGATCCAGCTGCCGGCCGCCATACCCCCTGCGCTCAGGGCGTAATATATCGACAGTGTGCGGCCGACGACCCACCTTGGGCTTGCCAGCTGCACCGACACGTCGATGCCCGTCCAGGTGATAAGCCAACCCGCGCCACCAAGTGCCAGCGAAATGGCCGCCACGGCGACCGATGATGTGAGTGCAAGGGAAAGGCAACATGCTGCACAAGCAACAGAGGCGAACGATACCAGCCTGTTTTGAGACGTGATCCGCCTTAGAAAGCTATTGCTCATGCCCGCGACGAAAGCACCCATGCCGAAGCCGGCCAGCAAGATGCCGTAGACGATTGGGCCGCTTTTCAGCTGATCCCGGACGACTAGTGGGAGTAGCGCAAGGATGGAGATGCTTGCTAGCCCAAAAAAGGTCGCACGGGCAATCGCTGCCCTGATCTCCAAGGACAATACCGTGAAGCGCACTCCGTCATGAATTGCCATCGTCATTCGCTCACGAGGGAGAGGCGAAGTGCGAACCTTCCATTTGGTGCGCCATATCGCGCCGAGAGGGACCAGATCGCTCAGCGCGGCCAGGGCGAAAGCGGCGAGCGGCCCAAAGAAGGCCAGCATCGTCCCACCCAAAGCGGGTCCTATGCTGCGTATGATGTTGTATCCGACAGACATCAGCGTCACTGCGGCCGGAATGTCGCGCTTGTCCAGGATATCGCCGACCGAGGCATGCCAGGCCGGATCATTCAGAGCGAAGCCGCAGCCAGCCAGAAAGCCCAATCCAAGTAGGAGCCAGGGATCGACAAATCCCAGGCCCACCGAAATCATCAGCGTAGTTGATGCCAATGCTATCAGGCAGTGCCCCACAAACATCACCCATCGGCGGCTGAAGTTGTCGGCGATGGCTCCGGCAAGAATTGAGAGGAAGAATACCGGCAACGTGGATGCGGCCTGCACGAGTGCAACCATCAGATCCGAAGCGGAAATCGTGGCCATCAGCCAACTGATGGCGACCGTTTGCACGAGCCACCCGAGGCTGGATATTTGCGTGGCCGTCCAGATCGAGCGAAACACCGGGTTCCGAAATGGAGCCAGCGTTGTTGAGACAGGCAGATGAGCATTTTTTTCGGACTGCATGACGTTTGATGCCTTCGAGGGGCCGCTTATTCAATTCACGGCTGCCACTACTGCCGTTACGATGTTGACCAATAAGGGCCGACATATCGAGGATGACTTCATCGCAATGAGGAGTTGGATACCTCCGCTCTCCTGGACTGGCGCCAACCACTCCTCGCCCAGCAAAGTAGCGTTGCCGATCGTCCTGCTCGAGAAAATCGTCTGCAGGGTTTTAGCTCTCGCGTCACCGAACCGGCGCCCATGCAGCTTGCCGGCGACTATTTTTTCGCATTGGGCCCGTTTTGCTAGTGTCATTCGTGACAAATCCTGTGCATGGCCGTCGTACCGCTAAATTCCGAGGATGAGGGCGCCTCCAGTGAGACCGGCACCCGCCGCCGCAAGGAGAATCTTTTCGCCCGGCCGAAACGGCTGCGCCCGATGCGATAGCGAGAGCGAAAGCGGGATGGTCGCGGCGGAAGAGTTGCCGTACTCGGCAATCGTCTTGACGATTGCTTGATCCGCTATTCCGAGGTTCCTCCCGACCACATCGAAAATGCGGACATTGGCCTGGTGTGGCACGAACCGATCGATGTCTTGCGACCGCATTCGGGCAGCAGAGAGGGCCTCCTGCGAGCAGCGAGACATCATCTCCACGGCCTTCGCGAACACTTCGCGGCCGTTGGCGATCGTCATGCGGGTCTGCCCGAGGTCCATGCCGCCGTGGAACGGTGTGTCGCTTCCTCCGGCGGGAATCTGGATCAGCCCGTAGCGCGAGCCGTCCGAAGCCAACGCGGCGCCGAGAATGCCCCGATCCGGCTCTTCGCACGGGGCAATCACCACGGCGCCGGCGGCATCGGCAAACAGCACCGCGCTTGCGCGCTCGACTGGATTGATGCGGCGACTGAGGATGTTGGCGGCGATGACCAAGGTCGCTTTGCCATGGAGGCGGGTGAATCCGTCGGCAAACATCAGGGCATAGATGAAGCCGGCGCAGGCGCCTGTGAGGTCGACCGCACCGGCGCGGCCTAAGCCCAGGCGATGTGCTACCAGCGGCGCGCTGGGCGGCAGAAGGTGATCGGGTGTCGAGGTGGCAAGCAGCAGAAGACCGATGTCGCCACGGTCGATGCCGGCATTCGCCAGCGCCATGTCGCCGGCGTGCGCGGCAAGACCCGACAGCGTGTCTTGGTCCGTTGCCCAGAAGCGCGAGCGTATCCCGGTCCGCTGCTCGATCCAGCCGGGCTCAAGCCCGAGACGGATTTCGATTTCCTGGTTCTCCACCTTTCGGGCCGGCGCATGATCGCCAAACCCGAGAAAGCGCGACGATCTGCTCATGCGCTCGGACCGAAGCGTTCGCCGGCCTCTTCGAAGGCGTCATACAATCCGTCGAGTTCCTCTCCGGTGATGCAATAGGGCGGCAGAACATAGAGCACATTACCGAGCGGGCGCACGAGCAGGCCGCGCTCGAGGAAAAAAGCGCGCAGCTTTGGTCCGATCTCGGCCAGATAGCCGGCCGAGCCGGCGCGCAGATCGAGAGCTGCGATCGTGCCGGTCGCCCGGCAATCTGTGAAGTTGGCATTGTTGCGAAAGCGTCGAAGCCCGACGGCTTGCCCGGCGCTCAAGGCCGCAATCCGCTCGGCCACCGGCTCGTCCCGCCAGATCTCGACATTGGCGAGTGCTGCCGCGCAAGCGATCGGATTGGCGGTGTAGGAGCTCGAGTGGAAAAAGGTCTTCTGCCGATCTTGGGAGTAATGGGCCTGGAAGATGGCATCGGTCGCGAGTGTGGCCGCGAGTGGGATTGCGCCTCCGCTCAAGCCCTTCGAGGTGCATAGTATGTCCGGAGAGATCAGCGCCTGCTCGCAGGCGAACGTGCTTCCGGTGCGCCCCCAGCCGGTCATCACCTCGTCGGCGATCAGGAGCGTGCCGAAGGCCTCAGTGATCTTTTTCAATTCGGCCAGAACCCAGGCCGGATACATCAACATGCCGCCGGCGCCGAGCACCAGCGGCTCGACGATCAGCGCGGCGGCGCGGCGGTCGCGCGAGAAAGCCTCGAATCCATCCAGCGTTTCCTGCTCGCGCCCTGCGGCCGGAAACGGAATGGTGTCGACCTCGAACAGCAGGGGTTCGTAGGCGGCGTTGAACACGCCGCGGGCTCCGACGCTCATCGTGCCGATCGTGTCGCCATGATAGCTGTGTTCCATGACGACGATGCGCGAACGCGGCGCGCCGATATTGCGGTAATAGCCGAGCGCCATCTTCAGCGCGACTTCGACGGACGTGGATCCACTGTCGGAATAGAAGACCCAGTCGAGGCCTGCCGGCACTATTTCGATCAGCGCCGAGGCCAATTGCTCTGCCGGCTGATGGGTGAGACCGGCGAAGATCACCTGGTCGAGCATCTCAGTCGCATTCCGGATTGCTTCCATGATCCGTGGATGGCGGTGCCCGTGGGTGACCACCCACCAGGAGGAGATTGCATCGAGGATATGCCTTCCGTCATTCGTCTCTAGCCAAGCCCCTTCCGTGCGGATAACGGACGGCATGGCCGGCTCGATCGCGTGCTGGGTGAATGGATGCCAGACCGGCGACCGCGACATCATTCGCCTCCGGCAATCTTGGCGAGGTCGAAGCCGGCAAACATCGCCTTCCGCAGAGTTTCGCGCGTCAACGGAACGAGGTGTGGCAGCCTGCCGAGCTGACGCACCGCGCCGAATTCGGTGATTGTCCTTTGCGTATCGGCTACCTCTTCGCCGATGAAGGCGATGCCGATCAGCGGGATGGAGCGAACCCGCAGGGCTTCGATCGACAGCAGAGTGTGGTTGATCGTGCCGAGCTCGGTGCGGGCGCACAGAATGACCGGCAGCCGCCATTCAGCGAAGATGTCAATAAATCTTGTCTGTCGGTTGATCGGCACCATCAGTCCGCCAGCGCCTTCGATGACGAGCGGTGTCGGCAGGACCGGAAATGCAAGATCGGCAGCCTCAATCGAGACGCCGTCAATTTCGGCTGAACGATGCGGTGACAGCGGGCTCTTCAAGCGGTGAGCTTCCGGCAGCACGCGCCCTGACGGCAGGCCGGCGAGCCGTTCAACCGCCTCACTATCGGTCTCCTCATCGAGACCCGATTGCACCGGCTTCCAGTAAAAGCCGTCGAGCAGCCCGGCGAGCCCAGCCGAAAACACGGTCTTCCCTATTCCGGTGTCTGTTCCGGTGACGACGATACGCGTGGTCATGCCGTGCCCAACACCTCGACGAGCGTCTCGACCATGGCCGAAATGTCAGGCTTGCCGACATTCAGCGTCAGCGAAATGCGCAGCCGCGACGTGCCCTCCGGCACGGTCGGCGGGCGAATGCCGCGTATGTCGAAGCCGCGGGCCTGCAGTGCCGCCGCCATCACCATGGTGCGGCTGACGTCACCAATGACAAGTGGCTGGATCTGCGAGCCGCTGCGCGCCACGCCACAGCGCTCGGCCAGTTGGCGGCCCGCGAAGGCAATGTACTCATGCAGCTGAACGCGGCGCATCGGCTCATCGACCAGGATTGCGAGCGCTTCGCGCGCCGCCACCGCCATTAGCGGCGATGGCGCGGTGGCGTAGATAAAGGGCCGGCAGCGGTTGACAATATAGTCGCACAGCACTCCCGGCCCAGTGACGAGTGCGCCGGATGCGCCGAGCGCCTTGCCGCATGTGTGGAGCGCGACAATGTTGTCGCGGCCCTCGAAAGCGGCGGCCAGCCCCCGGCCGTCCGGTCCCCAGACGCCGGTGGCATGTGCCTCGTCGACCACTATGAATGCCTCGTACCGATCGGCAAGCCCGACCAGGCTCTCCATCGGCGCCCAGTCGCCATCCATGCTATACAGGCTTTCGACTGCGATCCAGATATGCCCCATGCCACCTTCGGCGCGCCAGCGCCTGATCGCGTCCTCAAAAGCATTCATGTCGTTGTGCGTGGCCGGCCTGAACTCGGCGCGTCCAGCCCGCGCCCCTTCATGCATGCTGGCATGCGCGAGTTCGTCGAGGATCAGCAGGTCGCCCTTCTGCGGCAGGGCGCTCAGCAGGGCGAAGTTGGCGATGTAGCCGCTGCCGAAGAACAGCGCCCGTTCGGCCCCGAAGAACGCCGCCGCATCTGCCTCCAACGCCTCATGTTCCGGCGCGTTGCCGCGCAGGAGCCGCGATCCGGTAGCGCCGACCGGGGTGCCCCCCTCGATTGCCGCCCCGACTGCATCGCCAAGTCTCTTCGAGGCAGCAAGCCCGAGATAATCGTTGGACGAGAAGTCGAGCCCGGCGCGCGGCGCCAGCGTCCGCAGCCGGCCCTTGCGTGCCAGACCCTGCAGGGTTGCTTCATAGCGGGCAAGCGGCGGCTCGTTCATCTTGCCTCGCGTGGCATCGGCTCAATGCCGAGACGCCTGAATAGACGATTATCCTTGTCCTCGCCGGGATTGTCCGCCGTCAGCAGCATGTCGCCGACAAAGATCGAATTGGCGCCGGCAAAGAAGCACAGCGCCTGCGTTTCGTCGCTCATCGCCGTCCTGCCGGCGGAGAGCCTTACATAGGACTTCGGCATCATGATGCGGGCGAGCGCAATGGTGCGGACGAAATCGATCGGATCGATGGGCTCGGCCTCGGCAAGCGGCGTGCCTTCGATGGGGATGAGCATGTTGATCGGCACGCTTTCCGGCGGCTCGGGCAGGTTCGCGAGTGTGACCAGCATGTCGATGCGATCGGCCTTTTCCTCTCCCATCCCGACAATGCCGCCGCAGCAGACCTTCATGCCAACCTCGCGCACGTGCCCAAGTGTTTCCAGCCGGTCGGCAAAGGTCCTGGTTGAAACAACCTCGCCGTAATAGCGCTCGGACGTGTCGATGTTGTGGTTGTAGTAGTCGAGACCGGCCGCCTTCAGGCGCTGCGCCTGACTGAGGTCCAGCATACCGAGCGTCATGCAGGTCTCCATGCCGAGCGCCTTCACGCCCTCGATCATGGCGACCACGGAGCCCATGTCGCGTTCCTTCGGACTGCGCCATGCGGCGCCCATGCAATAGCGGGTGGCGCCGGCGTCCCGCGCCTTGATCGCTTCGGCAATGACACGCTCCACCTCCATCAGCTTGGACGCCTTCAGGCCGGTTTCGTAATGTGTAGACTGGCTGCAATAGCCGCAATCCTCCGGGCATCCGCCGGTCTTGATGCTGAGCAGCCGCGACAGCTGCACCCGGTTGCGATCGAAGTTCTGGCGGTGGATTGTCTGAGCCAGGAAGAGCAGGTCATTGAACGGCATCCCGTGGATAGCCTCGGCCTCTTTGCGGTTCCATCGGGATAGTGCCCCCTCGATCGATTGCATGGCTTGCTTCACGTCGCACTCCGAGTTCGTTCCAATCGTCATCATCAAAAGCTTTGTCGCTGGTCCAACAGCACGTGCAGGAGGCTGTCGACCCTCCTCGGGTTCGCTATGATCGTCGATCAGCCCGATGAGCCTGAACCAGTTGGAGGGTGCGCCGCACGAAGATGCAGGCTCGCATGGAGCAGTTCCTGCGTCGGCGCGCTCCAGCGGAGGTGGGAATGCTTTTCATTCCATCTCCATCAGTTCAAGCGCGCGCCGATGCGCCGGCATATCCAGGCCGATGTCGAGGATAGGCGCGCTGTGTGTCAGCCATCCGACTGAGATGAGGTCGACCCCCGTCGCAGCAATCGACGGAGCCGTTTTCGGCGTCACCCGACCGGAAGCCTCGGTGATGGCGCGGCCACCGACGATTGCCACGGCGCGGGCAAGGTCCTCAACCGACATATTGTCGAGCAGCACTGCGTCGACTCCCAGCGTGAGCGCTGTATCGAGCTGCTCAAGGGTCTCGACCTCGACCTCGATCTTCACCATGTGGCCTGCGGTGGCGCGCGCCCGCTCTATTGCCGTGCGAATGT
Organism: Mesorhizobium sp. WSM4850; assembly: GCF_055811735.1. Lineage (NCBI taxonomy): Bacteria > Pseudomonadati > Pseudomonadota > Alphaproteobacteria > Hyphomicrobiales > Phyllobacteriaceae > Mesorhizobium > Mesorhizobium sp. WSM4850. Next base: position 8,007 of record NZ_JBVVPV010000015.1, read on the forward strand.
CGCCGGCGATCGCGATGTGGTTGTCCTTGATCAGCACGGCGTCGTCGAGCCCGAAGCGGTGATTGGCGCCGCCGCCGACGCGTACCGCATATTTCTCCAGCGCGCGCAGGCCGGGCGTCGTCTTTCGCGTGCACACGATCTTCGCCTTGTGGCCACGCACGGCCTCGACCATCGTCGCTGTGGCAGTGGCGATGCCGCTCAGGCGGCACAGAAAATTGAGCGCCGTGCGCTCGGCCGTGAGCAGGCCTCGCGCCGGTCCGCACAACTTGGCGATAGTCTCGCCCGCCGCGACATCGCTGCCGTCAGCTCGCCAGATGTGCATGTCGATCGCAGGCTCGACGAGCATGAAGGCGAAGGCGGCCAGATCGAGACCGGCAACGATGCCCATCTGTCGCGACTTGAGCACCAAGGTGGCCGTGCGATCACGCGGGATCACGGCGTCGCTGGTCAGATCACCGCATCTGCCCAGGTCTTCGAGAAGAGCACCGCGCACGATCGGCTCGATCAGGGTTGAGGGAAGGGGTGAGAACGAATTCATGTCAGGGTGCTCCGTATCGGCGCCCGCCAGCTGAGTGCGACGGCGGTCTGTATTGCGCTGCGCAGTGTCAGCCGTGACTGGCGCGCATCTGCATCGCGTCCGGGGAAATCGGAACGACAGTGCGAGCCGCGGCTCTCTTCGCGCCGCAGGGCCGCAATGGCGATCATCAGCGCGACCAAGGCGGGGCCGGAGGCAGCGCTGTCGTGAGCTGCGATCGGCAACAGGGCCGCCACCCCGTCGCGTAGCGTCTCGCTATCGCGGATGATGCCGAGCGCGGCCGAGACGATTGGGCGGATGCCGGAGGCGTCTGGCCGTCGAGGCACGAATGCGGAACACACGCGCGGACGCCGGGTGTGTGATACGTCGGCGACGCTTTCAGCAACCCAGCTCGCTGTGACCGCCGCTTCGATAAGCGAGTTGCTGGCGAGTCGGTTCGCGCCGTGCAGACCGGTGCATGCGACCTCGCCACATGCCCACAATCCCTCGATGGAGCTGCGGCCGGCAGCGTCTACAGCGACACCGCCCATGTGATAATGTGCCGCCGGACGCACCGGGATCGGGTCGGTCGCGGGATCGATGCCGGCCTGGTGGCACAAATCGGCGATCGCCGGAAAGCGCTTGTCAAATCTGAGGCCGAGACATTGCCTTGCGTCCAGGAACACACGGCGTCCGACAGCGAGCTGATGCCAAACCGCGCGCGCAACCACGTCGCGAGGCGCAAGCTCGCCCCCGGGGGTTTCAGCGAGGAAACGCTCTCCTTGCTCGTCGATGAGCACAGCACCCTCGCCGCGCACCGCTTCGCTCACCAGCGGCATCGGCCGCCGCGGACCCTCGAGGGCGGTCGGGTGGAACTGCACGAATTCCAGGTCGGCGAACTCCGCCCCGGCACAGGCGGCGAGCGCGAGCCCCTGTCCACATGAGCCAGGCGGGTTTGTCGTATCGCTAAACAAGCCGCCGATGCCGCCGGTCGCCAGGACCGCGCGGCGCGTTGGCAAGGCGATTGCGCCCGTGCACCCGGCCGCGACCACGGCGATAATCGCCCCGTCTTCCACGACAAGCCGGCGGGCCTCCACGTTTTCCAGAATAGTGATGGAGGCTGTGCGCCGTGCCGCGGCGATCAGCGCGCGGACCAGCTCGCGACCGGTGGCATCGCCCGCCGCATGCACGATCCGCCGCTGCGAGTGCGCCGCCTCAAGCCCGAGCCGCAACGCGCCGTCAGCGCGTCGGTCGAATGCGACACCGAAGCGCTCTAGAGTCCTGATCGCTTCAGGTGCAGCTCGGACCGTTCGCCGCACCGTCGTCACGTCGCAGAGACCGTCGCCGGCCGCGACGGTGTCACAAAGATGAAGTTCGGGACTGTCCTCGCCGCCGACACTTGCCGCAAGACCGCCTTGGGCGAGCTCGCTGCAGGCTCCGGTTCCCAGCCCCGCATTGGACAGAAGCACAACCGGTTCCGGCGCCAGATGAAGCGCCGTCATCAGGCCTGCCACACCGGCGCCGATGATGACCGGCGCCCCGCCGATGTCATGAACGTCGAGGCTCATATGGAAAGCATACGCTCGACCGAGCGGCGCGCGCGCCCTGCAATCCCGGGATCGATCCGAACCTCATGCCGGTTCTCCTCGAGTGCGACGCGAATGTTAGCCAGCGTGATGCGCTTCATGTGCGGACAGAGATTGCAGGGGCGGACGAACTCGACGTCGGGATGCGCGATCGCGATATTGTCGCTCATCGAACATTCCGTCATCAACACTACGCGGGGTGGTTTTTCCCGCTCGACATAATCCGACATGGCCGCGGTGGAACCCGAAAAATCCGCCTCTGTGACAACGTCCGGGGGGCATTCGGGATGGGCCAGCACGATGACACCCGGATGTGCGGCGCGCAGTTCGCGAATATCGGCCGGGGTGAAGCGCTCATGCACCTCGCAACGACCCTTCCAGGCGATGATCCCGACCTTCGTCTCGGCGGCGACGTTCTTGGCGAGATATTCGTCGGGCAGCATGATCACACGCGGCGCGCCGAGCGATTCCACCACCGCCTTTGCGTTGCCCGAGGTGCAGCAGATGTCGGACTCGGCTTTCACAGCGGCGGAGGTGTTGACATAGGTGACAATGGGCACGCCGGGATAACTCTGCCGCATCAGCCGCACGTCTTGTGCCGTGATCGAATCGGCCAGCGAGCAACCAGCGCCGAGGTCGGGGATAAGCACGGTCTTTTTCGGATTAAGCAGCTTGGCCGTCTCGGCCATGAAATGCACGCCGGCAACGACGATGACTTGCGCCTCGACTGTCACAGCCTTGCGGGCCAGCGCCAGGCTGTCGCCGACAATGTCTGCGACGCAATGGTAGATCTCGGGCGTCTGATAGTTGTGCGCCAGGATGATGGCATTGCGCTCGCGCTTGAGCGCAAGGATGGCTTCGATATCGTCCACGAAAGACGGCCATTCAATCGGCGGGATCACGCGCCGGACGCGCTCGTAGAGGAACGCGGCCGTAGGCAGCACGGCGCTCATTGATGCCCCCGCTTATACTCTAGTTGAAGATAACCGGCATATACTTGCCGTGAGTATAAGGGATGTCAACCCCGCGCCAGCGGCAATTTTGTCCCGGCGACGGCCCTTTCGTCGAGAACGGCGTGGCGGAAGCGGTAGAGCTTCGCCGGCCGACCACCGGTCTCCGCAGTGGTCTCGCCGGTCTCCTCGACCAGTTCCTGTTGCTCGATCAGGCGGCGAAAGTTCGGCTTGTGGATGAGCCTGCCGGCGAGCGCCTCCACGGTTCGCTGCAGCTGCAGTAGCGTAAAGGTCGGTCGCATAAGCTCAAAGACGACGGGCCGGTATTTGATCTTGGAGCGTAGCCGCGCAATGCCCGTTGCCACGATACGGCGATGATCAGCGACCATGGATTTGCTCGGCACCAGGGGAAGCGGCGTCTCCCGTCCTCTTCCGGCCTCTTGGACCAGGCCTGCTTCATAAAGTAACTCATATCGCTGAAGCACGAGCTCCTCATTCCAATAACGGTCGTCGAAGCCAAAGGCGATCGCCGCCCGCTGCCGGCGTTCGCGTCGCGTGGCCGCGTCGCTCGCTCCGTCTGCCCAACCGATCAAGCGTGGTCGCACAACATCCAGCACCACCGGCGTGCCGGAGCGGTGGTCCTCCCATGGAAAATAGTCGTACCAGCTTTGCCAGCCGCACTTGGATGAGCCCGTTGCCTGTTCTTTGCTGGTCAAAGCGAGATAGCTGATGGAGATGACGCGCTGCTGGCGTTCGGCGCCGATTCGGTCCCGATCGGCGAAGGTGTAAAGCTGCTCGATGTACCCCAAGGGCTGGCCGGTCTGCTGCTCGACCCACCCCCTCAAACCGGATTGCGGCGACCGGTGCTCAAGCGCAAAAGGTCCGGACGGCAGGGTGTCAGCCTGGCCGATGGTTAGGAGACAGGGGTCACTTTCATTTACGGCCACGACGACGGCGATCAGGTCCACTTTGACTTGGTCCGCCTTGCCGGCTTTGTCTTTCCTGGTTCCTGTTGCCTGATCGTCCATGTTCGTGAAAGTGGTTGACCCGAGCCCGGGAGCCTTAATCGATTTAATGTAAGCGAGGCTGTCCGCACGTCAACACCGCACAGCTGCATCCCCATTTTTAGCTCTTCGCACTTGCACAAAAATGTGCCAAACGCGACACCCGCGGCGGGTAACGCGAGGGAAGGAGGGATGGGTTGAGCGCAGCTGGTGATCGAAAGGGGATTGCACCGCTGGATGTTCGGATGCGGAAAGGCCAGACTCCACTCGTCTGCCTGACGGCATATACCACGCCAATCGCCAGTTTGGCCGATCGACACTGCGACATCGTTCTCGTCGGCGACAGCGTCGGCATGGTCCTGCACGGCCTCTCGTCGACGCTGAGCGTCACTCTCGACATGATGATCATGCACGGCCAGGCGGTGCGCCGCGGTCTGGTGCGAGCATTGATGGTCGTAGACCTTCCATTCGGTTCCTATGAAGAAAGCCCCGAGCAGGCCTTCCGCAACGCTGCGCGCCTGATGGCGGAGACCGGTTGTGCAGCGGTGAAGCTCGAGGGGGGGCAGACCATGGCCGAGACGATCCGCTTCCTCGCCGCGCGCGGCGTGCCTGTCATGGCCCATATCGGCTTGACGCCGCAGGCGGTCAACACTCTCGGCGGCTACCGCGTCCAGGGGCGGGGAGACGATGCCGAGCGCATCAGGCGTGACGCCGGTGCGGTCACGGAAGCCGGCGCTTTCTCGGTGGTGCTGGAGAAAGTGCCCGAGCCGCTCGCACGGCGCATCACTGCGGAGATCACCGTCCCCACAATCGGCATCGGCGCCTCGCCGGCCTGCGACGGCCAGATTTTGGTCAGCGATGATATGCTTGGGCTTTTCGGCTCTTTCCGGCCGAAATTCGTCAAACGCTACGCCGAACTAGGCAAGCAGGCCGATGCGGCGATCGCGGCTTATGCCGCCGACGTGAGGGAACGGCGCTTTCCGGCGGCCGAACATCTCTACGCCAACGAGACGAAGGCCGGAGACGTCACATGAGCGTGCCGATCGTTCGATCCGTTGCCGAACTCCGCGCTGTTGCCGCGGGATGGCGTCGCTCAGGCGCCCGTGTCGCCGTTCTGCCGACCATGGGAGCCTTGCATGAAGGCCATCTGAGCCTCGTGCGGGCCGCGCTTCAGAAGGCCGAGCGGGTAGTCGTGACGCTGTTCGTCAATCCCAAGCAGTTCAACAGTGCCGCCGACCTTGCCGCCTATCCTCGGACGGAAAACGAAGATGCTGCCAAGCTCGTGCCGACAGGCGCACATCTGCTCTATGTACCGGATGCAGACGAGATGTATCCAACGGGCTTCGCCACGGCCGTTTCGGTGTCCACTCTCAGCGAGGGCCTGTGCGGCGCCTTCCGGCCCGGCCATTTCGATGGCGTGGCGACGGTCGTGGCCAAGCTCTTCCTGCAGACCGGCGCAGACTTCGCCTTCTTTGGCGAAAAGGATTTCCAGCAGCTTCAGCTTGTCAAGCGCTTGGTCCGGGACCTTGACATCCCGATCACGGTGGTCGCATGTCCGACAGTCCGCGAAACCGATGGTCTTGCACTATCGTCGCGCAATAGCCGGCTCTCGCCAGCAGAACGCGCCATTGCCCCAAAGCTGGCTTCGGTCTTGCTCGACACGGCTGAGCGGCTTGCGCGTGGCTCTCCTGTCTTGCCCATGCTTGATGAAGCGCGTGCAACAATTCTGGCGACAGGCTATCGCGAGGTCGAGTACCTGGAACTTCGCGGCGAAACAGACCTGCAGCCGCTAGCAAGGCTTGACCGACCAGCACGCTTGCTTGTCGCGGCTTGGCTCGGCGACACGCGGCTCATCGATAACGTCTCAACATCCCCGGTTGGTAAGTGGCCAGGCGCGCGGCGTTCGCTTCACCGGGAAGCAGCAAAGTAATGCCGGCGATGATGGCGACCAAATCGTCCGCGTCGCATCCATGCGGGGTCGTTTAGACCCAGATTTCCCCTGGCATCGAGCAACATTCGAGGAGGTCGCGCAAAGGGCTGATGTATCGCGTATTCGAAAACTTCGTCGAGCAACTCTCTGCAAGCATCGATGCGGTCGACCTCCATGAGGCGATGGCGTCCGCCGCAGCCGGCTTCGACTTTCCGCTCTTCGCCTATTTCAGTTACCCGTCGGTCTCCGGCCAGACGCCGCGATTGATTTCAAATTACCCTTCATCCTGGACATCGCACTATCTGCAACTGCGCTACCACAGCCATGATCCGGTGATCCTGCGCGGGCTGCAAGGCTGGGATACTTTTGATTGGGGCGTGGATCGACCCCGCCAGTGTCTGCCGGCCTCGCAGCAAGAAATTCTGGAAAAAGCAGCTCACTTTGGCATTCGCGGCGGATTGACCATGTCCATGCATGACCATCGCGGCCGGTTTGCGGCGCTGACCTTCGCTTCCGACCAGTCCCGTCCGCCTCTCTTGCGGTCACTCACTCGCTACGAAAAAGCATTGCAGCTGGTCGCAATCAACTTTCATATACATGCCCGGCGCCAGCTCGCCGAAGATTGCGTGGTGGACGGCATAACGCTGACCCCGCGCGAGTTCGAATCCCTGAAATGGGCGGCGCGCGGTAAGTCCGCCTGGGATATCAGCCAGATCCTCGGCGTCTCGAAACGCACCGTGACCTTCCATCTGGAAAACGCCAAGGCAAAGCTTGGCGTGCGAACCATAAACCAGGGCATAGCACGGCTGACTGCTTCCCGTCAGTGGAGATCCTGACCTCCTTTTGTTGGAAAGCTGTAAAGGTCTACAGGCTGCATCAATGTCGGCTTTGCTCTTCGATGGCGGGAACACATCCTGCACGGAGGCGACAGATGATGCAGCTGATAACACCTGAACTCTACGGCGAGTTTCCAAACGAGCTCAACGAAATGCACGGGCTCAGGCATCGGGTCTTCAAGGAAAGGCTGGATTGGGAAGTTCAGACCGAAAGCGAGATGGAAACAGACGCATTTGACAGCCTGAACCCCGTCTATCTGCTTCTCAAGGGATCCGACTGGCGAATTTGCGGTTGCGTTCGTCTTTTACCGACTACCGGACCGACAATGTTGCGCGACACGTTTCCGATGCTGCTGGGTGAGACTGCGGCGCCCGCGAGTGCCCGCATTTGGGAGAGCAGTCGTTTCGCACTCGATCTCCCTCCATCAGCGCCTAAGTCCGGCGGACTGGCGCAAGCAACATACGAGCTCTTCGCCGGCATGATCGAATTCGGCTTGGCGAATAATCTCACTCGGATTGTGACAGTGACCGATACGCGCATGGAACGGATCCTGCGTCTCGCAACGTGGCCGTTGACGCGCATCGGACAGCCGAAGCCGGTTGGTAACACGGAGGCGGTCGCCGGTTTTCTCGAGATTTCCCACGCTAGCCTCAAGCGCATCCGCTGGAGGGGACGTCTGAACGGACCTGTATTATGGCAACCGGTTCTCGGCCTGCCGGCCTAGCGCTTGACGATGCTCAGCCTGACCAATGCTCCTGCCCGCGGGCGCTCCGTACGGTTGATATGCTGGCCGGACGGCGTAGTGCGAAGCTTACGACTATTCCGGTCGATTCCCCCGCACGACCTGGGCCCAGGAAGTTTTTAGGTGCAATCCGCAATTCCGGCGTTACCACGCCAAATGGCGCGCCCCGCCGCAGACACCCGAGTTTTTGGAGCCGTAAAAGCCCGGATTTCTTTACGCCGCAAAAAAGCAGCAACCCCGGAATCGTTCACAGAGCAGCCAAGGCCTGCACCGCTGGACGATTGCTCCTCTCAGCGGTGCCTTCTGGTACCAAAAAAGCCCCGGCGCTGGGTCGATGCGCCGGGGCTTTGGGCACGTACGAGCTACACCAACATGTCCGCTTATGAACGTGCGCTAATAAAATGAACGAATGGTGAATCGCGCAATAGCTCGCCGAACGTGGTTCGTATTCATGCTCCCATGTAAGAAGTGTTGCAGTTGTGTGTGTGTGTCAAGTTCTGCAAAATGGCGTGGCATTCAGCGGTGACGTTGGCGTGGCCGCCGCGCAGCCCCTGTGTTTAGCGGAGCGGCGGACATGGCGGGCCGCGTCTCAGGCGGCCAATGCCCTCAGGTTCTCTTTCTTGTGCTCGCGCAGATGATCCATGTTGAGGTAGCGGGTCGCCTCAAGCCAGTTCTCGTGGATCTCCACTGATTGCGCGCTTTTCCTGCTCAATTAACTGCAGAAGCGCGGCGTAACCGCCAAGCAGGCGCACCGGCGGAATATTTTCGCGCAATCCTGTAACGTGAAGGAGAAGGTAACTAAGGAGCGCGGCTCCTGCGCGTGAGGTATATCCGAACGTGTGCAGCAGATCGTCGCGCTCTCCCCGGACACATCCGCGCGTCACGGAACCTCGGTGGCCGGCCGCTCGGACGCGCAGGCGGATCCGGATCCAGAAATCCACAGATGCATTCCGGTCATGCTAGCTGCCAAGCATATGACCGGCATTTCGCAAAGCGCCTAGGAAGAGACCGGCATGGACGGTGACATCGATCTTGGCCTGCATTGACAGGGGCATGCTGGCCCAGTTCTCCAATGGCGAAATGAAATGTGAGAAAGTGCCATTGACCATGCAAGAGCGGGTAACAAGGCCTTGTCTGTCCAACGCGACCACGCCCGTCTGGTCGGCTCGATATCGGATGGCTGCGATCCGCTGGACCTCCGAGTCACCATCGACCCGCACGTCGAAAACCAGGACACCGTGGCTCCTCGTGGCTATCTCTGCGGCTTTTTGGTTGAAACTTAGGGCGAGTGAGCGGACGCTTTCGACCGCCATCTGGAAAATCGCCAAATCCAGTTCATCCAACGCCATGTAGCTATTGCGCGCAATATAGGAGTGATTGCAACGACGCACACGGCTTGTTCACAGGTGCCGGCTCACGACCAATCCTTCAACTGGTTTTGCCACTCGGCCACCGACGGATTCGTGTTCCAGATCGAACTGATCCTGAAGCGGGGCGCGCGCACTGTCCTTGAACTTGGGCTTCTGCACTCCCGCCGTTAACGAACTCCGTACCTTCCTCGTTACTTCGCCAATTCGCGTGTGGCCTATGCAAGCACCCGTAACGCAGATTTGGACAGGTCAGCTTCTTTCCCAGCAATGCCTCGAGGTCGCTTCGCATCTGTCCTTCTGAGCATATGCTTGGGTTTGGACATCCATGAAAGAGCCCGCTGTTGGCGCCCGGTGCGCCACGGCACGTCAGCGATCAGACTCCACCGGGTTCACAAAGTTGACTCGCTGGGGTAGGGGGACCGCAGAGAAATCTCCGGTCGCAGCCTTACCCGGTCAAAACAAGGATACCACGATGAAGACTCTCGTCATCTGCTCCGGCGGATTGGACTCCGTTGCCCTTGCTCACAGCGTGGCAGCGGAGCACGAGCTCGCCGGCCTCCTGTCTTTCGATTACGGCCAACGGCACAGGAAAGAATTGGGCTTCGCCGCTCTCTGCGCGGAGCGACTGAACACTACGCACCAGATCATCAACATCCCCGAAATCGGCCGCGGCCTTTCCGGCTCAGCGCTCACCGATAATTTCGACGTGCCGGCCGGCCACTACGCCGAAGACACGATGAAGATCACGGTAGTGCCGAACCGGAACGCCATCATGTTGGCAATTGCCTTCGGTCTCGCCACCGCGCGCAAGGCCGAAGCGGTGGCGATGGCCGTCCATGGTGGGGACCATTTCATCTATCCAGATTGCCGTCCGGCCTTCATCGAAGCTTTCCAGATGATGCAAGACCGCGCGCTGGAAGGCTACGCAGAGATTCGCCTTTACACGCCTTACGTCAACCTCACGAAGGGCGACATCGTCCGGGATGGAGCAAGACACGGAACGCCATTTGCGGAGACCTGGTCGTGTTACAAGGGCGGCGAGCGTCACTGCGGACGGTGCGGGACCTGCGTGGAGCGGCGCGAGGCGTTTCATCTCGCGGGGCACGCTGATCCTACCGACTACGAAGACCCTGTCTTCTGGCTCGAGGCGCTGCGGAGGAGAAGCGCCTGATGTTCCGCATCACCAAGGAATTCCACTTCTCGGCCTCGCACCAGCTCACCTCTTTGCCGCCGGATCATCAGTGCGCGCGCCTGCACGGGCATAACTACATCGTCGAAGTGGAACTTTCGGCGAAGGACCTGGACGCGCACGGCTTCGTGCGCGATTATCACGATCTGGCGCCGCTCAAACGCTATATCGACGAGAGCCTCGACCATCGGCACCTCAACGAGGTGCTGGGACATGAGCAAGTCACGGCGGAATACTTGGCCAGACATTTCTATGAATGGTGCAAGGCACGTCTGCCGGAAACCGCGGCAGTGCGGGTGAGCGAAACCCCGAAAACCTGGGCGGAATACCGGCCGTGACGGACACGTGTCCCGCAATCCGTGTGAGCGAGATATTTGGGCCCACGATCCAGGGCGAGGGAGTGCTCATCGGTTTGCCTACAGTCTTCATCAGAACCGGCGGGTGTGACTACCGGTGCTCCTGGTGCGACAGCCTCCATGCGGTGGACAGTCAATTCCGCCACGAATGGGAGATGATGCCAATCGATGCGGTGTGGCAAAGCGTCGTTGGGCTTTCCGGTGGCCGGCCAGTGATGGTGTCGCTGTCAGGCGGTAATCCGGCCATTCAGCCCTTCGGTGCGCTGATCGAGCGAGGCCATGGTGAAGGTTACCGTTTTGCGCTGGAAACCCAGGGTTCGGTGGTCAGTGACTGGTTTGCGGATCTTGATGTGCTGGTTCTCAGCCCAAAGCCGCCGTCAAGCGAAATGAGGACCGATTGGGCTGCATTCCAGGCGTGCATAGAAGCGGCGCAGCAGAAGCCGCAAATCGTGCTCAAGCTCGTTGTTTTCGACGAGAATGACTACGCCTACGCCAAAGACGCCGCGGCGCGATTTCCGCACCTTCCGGTCTATCTGCAACCCGGCAATCACACGCCACCGCGCCCTGGCAGTGAAGACGCACCTGTCGACCTGGACGGAATAATAAAACGCATGGAGTGGCTTGTGGAAAAGGTGACACACGACAGGTGGTTCGAAGCACGCGTGTTGCCGCAGTTGCACGTTTTGCTCTGGGGAAACAGGAGAGGCGTCTAGTCGCGCCTGTGCGGGAAATGCGCCGCCATTTGGCGGCGCTGCCGGGTACTTCCTGAGGTGCTCGATGCCGAGAGGGTGCTGGGCGCTTCGAAAGTGAGCGCGCACCGGAGCGGCTAGCTACCGCTACGCTGTATTGTGGCCGCAACCTTTGGCAGCCATCCATCCATGGCGTGGATGGGCTTCATCGAAACAAACGATTTTCTCAACCTTCCGGAATCTCGCATTGACCTCAGCACCGGACACGCATCGACCGTCCCTGCCTCTGTCGCGTGAAAAGGAACCCGAAAGGGGAAAATCTTTGCATGAGCTCAGACGTGCGCTGGAAATTGTCCTGGGAATGAGTTGCAGCAGGCCGACGATTTCGAATTGTCCGACCTCTCTTTGTTAGCGGAGTCTTTCCCCTCTCAGAACCGTTGAACGGCCGGCGTCACCTAGGCCTAACTCATTCAGGCCAGTCCGCACCTGCCTCTTCCCGCAAAGAAATTCGACAGCCCATCTTTGCGCCCGTCATTGCCGTCGCTGGTCGGCAAAGCTTCCGGACTGACCGGGGCTGACGCCGGAACTCCTCTTTCACTCGCAGCCGCGAACACTGCAAACCACCAGTCTTCTCAGAGTCGTTTGCCGCGTTAATTTGTCAACGCGGATAAGACTGGAAGCAATACAACCTACACAGACTAGGCAAGCAATGTTGTACGTATAACCTTCGGAATGGCAATGGGATACTTTACAAAGCGCGACACCAATCAAATTATATACCGCAGCTGGGAGGAGTCGGAACAGTCAAGCGCCAAGATGAGAATTTTGGCGCTTAAGCTTGATCGTGTCGGGGACTTTTGGATGTCTCTAGCGCCCCTGATGGACCTGCGTCAGCGCTTTGCGCAAGCCCACATTACGCTGGTGGTCGGAAGCTGGAACATCGACACTGCAAAACAGTTCAACCTCGCCGACGATTACGTTGCTTTTGACTTCTTTCCTCGCAACCCGAAGGTCGATACCCGCAAGAAAGCGGCCGACATACGGCCGCTGCTGACCGGCGAGTTTGATCTTGCCATTGATATGCGTGTCCCGGATGAGACACGGCCCATTTTGCTCGAAGTCCCCGCCAGGCATCGTGCGGCGATAGTTGATCCTTACGGAATGCATCAGATCGATATTGCGATAGCGCCATTCGATCTGAAATTGCGCAGAACCATCTTCTACAAGCTGGCCCAAAAAATAGGGATCGCCGACAAATTCCCTCGCACATGGCTTGATTGGTTCGTTGACCGTAAGCAGGTACGTCTCCAGCATGTGTCGGAAATCCTCCTCTTTCTGGTCGCAAAGGCAGCGGCCTGTTTCGACGCAGAAAGTGAAGCGGGCCGCCGACAGAGTTCGACAGAAGGCAAGTCCCCGATTGTCGTGGCTCCGTTTTCGAATTCCAGCCTGCGCGATTGGCCGATCGAAAACTTTGGCAAACTTGTCGCTGCTCTTTCTACCCGTAGTGAGGTGATCCTCGTCGGCCGTGGCGAAAGCCGGGAAGCGCTTGAGGAGGTCGCGATGACAGCTCGCGACCGTGGGGCCGCGGAGATTCGAACGGCTGTCGACTTGTCAGAATTGGAATTCAATCATCTCATGAATTCGGCCGCGCTCGTGGTGTCGAACAATTCAGGCACTGGGCATGTCGCTGCCCAGCTTGGCCGCCCTACTGTCGGAATTTTCACCGCGTCACATCTACCGGAAATTTGGGGTTTCCGTGGTCCCCTGGTCAGCATGCTTATGAGCGTTATTGAATGTCGGGGATGTGGTCTGGACAAAGTGCGGCGCTGTCCGGTCAAAGTCCGCTGCAAGTTCGACATCACGCCCGATCTGGTGATTGCCGAGGTAGACGCCTTGATGAATTATTGTAAGGGGCGGGACAAACTTATTGTGGCTCGCGGGCGGTGCGGCCAGAACGACGATCGCGCGCGAAGAGGCAGCTCAGGGCCCATGCCGTAACCCGGCCGGTCGATTACTCCATCTGTGGAGCGCCAGACTGTACGGATCGCGGTAGCGATCCCCTGTCGACAGCGGTGTTTGATATCCGACAAGCTCAGCCGACTGGGCGATGGCTTGGACATAGCCATAGCCAGATGTCGACCATCTAGATCCCGATCGCAGCCACCAAGGCAAACAGGTTGCCTCGACGACCTTTCGGCCGCTGCCAGGCCGCATGTCCGCCGACGGTCTGCCCTTGTTTTTAAGAGGGCACGCGGCTGCGGCGAATGCGGCACTGCGTGAGAGGTCCTGCGCGTTATCGCGCCGCCGCTGCTTGGCACGGCACTTGCGCCCGAGATGGCAGCAGCGTTCGACCGGAGCGCCGCCATGAGAGGCCTTGAAGCAGGAAGAGCCCGACCCGATCCGGCAGGGAGAGAAACGGTGTTAGCTCCACAAGTCCACAGCGCGAACGCCGGGCCTCGTAAGCCCCATATTGCGCGGCTTTACGTTCAGGTGCTTGCCGCCGTCGCCCTTGGCGTCGCTGTTGGCTTTTTCTATCCGGCGACCGGAGAGGCTCTGAAGCCGCTCGGCGATGCTTTCATCAGGCTCGTGAAGATCATCATCGCGCCTGTCATCTTCCTGACAATTGCGACCGGCATCGGCGGCATGAACGATCTCAAGAAGGTCGGCCGGGTCGCCGGCAAGGCAATGATCTATTTCCTCACCTTCTCGAGCCTCGCATTGATTGTCGGTCTCATTGTCGCAAATGTCGTTCAGCCAGGTGCCGGCGTCAACATCGATCCAGCCTCGCTCGATGCTCAGGCCGTGAAGGGCTATGCCGCCAAGGTCCACGAGCAGTTCGTGACCGGCTTGCTGATGCCGTCAATCGTTGGTGCCTTCGCCGAAGGCGATATCCTGCAGGTCCTGTTCTTCTCGGTGCTGTTCGGCATCGCCCTGGCGATGGTCGGCGACACGGGCAAGCCTGTGCTTTCTTTGCTTCAGGCGCTCCTCGCGCCGGTGTTCAAGCTGGTCGGCATTCTGATGAGGGCCGCGCCCGTCGAAGGGTCGAGCGCCAGGCGTTCGGTCGTGAGCCTCGGCATCCCGGCCGGATATTCATTCAATCTGCACGGCACCAATATCTACATGACGCTGGCCCCCCTCTTCCTCGCCCAGGCGACGAACACGGATCTGTCGATCGGCTGTCGGATCCTGCTGCTGTTCGTCGCCTTGCTCTCTTCGAAGGGAACAACTCGCATTACCGGTGCGGGCCTCCTCACGTTGGCTGCGGCGCTCTTTGTCGTTCCGACCGCCCCAGCTGCCGGCGCGACGCTTATTCTTCGCGTCGACCACTTTGTGTCGGAGTGCCGTGTGCTGACCATTTTTCTCGGCAACGCAGTGGGAAGGCTCGTTGTCGCCCGGAGCAGGCGAGCCGGATGATGGACGATTGGCAAAGGCTCTCACGAGCGGGTGCTTCGGCGCTCGGGCGTTCGTTGAAGGGCAGATCGCCCGGCGTGATGACCGGTGGTCTCGGCTGGCAACTCGCGAACGCCGCTCAGCTATTGCAGTCAGCCCATTGGAGCGAAGCCGTCATAAAGCAACCGCCAGATGGCGCCGGCATCGACATTGTGAGCCTCCCCCACGACTGCCGATACTGCGGGAAGTGCCGGGCAAGCGATCCAAAGCGACGACCAACTTTCACGCCAAAAGGCCAGCCGTTGCTGCCCCGTTAACGGCTGATTGGAGCCCGACCCATGTCAAAGCAAAACGCCGTCCTTGTCGCCGTAATCGGTTTTTTAGTCCTCGCCCTGTCCGTGCTGGGAACGCTAAGGCGACAGCCAGATAGGTTGACGACCTGCAACGGCTCGGAGATGAACGCCTTGCTCGCGGCGGACTTGAGGATACTCATTCCGCAGCATCGCGACGCACTCCTCAACGACCTCGCCTCGCCAGTCGCCGGCAATCCGCAGGGCGACGTCCCCCTGGCCTCATTCCTCGATTACAACTGCCCGCTGTGCAAGGAAATGGACCTCATTCTCCAGCAAGCCCTCAAGCATGATCCCAATCTGAGGATTGTGCGTAAACAGCTCCCGGTCCTGGGACCTGCTTCCGAATTCGCCGCGCGTGCGGCGCTCGCCTCCCACAAACAGGGAAAATATGAGGCGTTTAATCGCGCCCTTTTTGCTTTTCCTGGCTTGGTGAACCAAAGAACCACCCTAGTCATTGCGGCACGTGTCGGCCTCGATGTTGAGCAGCTCAAGCGGGATATGGAAGGCCCAGCCATCACCGAAGCCATCGCACGCGATCGCGCGCTCGCGAATGAGCTGTACATCACCGGCACGCCGGCGTTGGTGGTCGGCGACGAAGTGATAGCCGGGGTGGTAGAGACGGCCGGGCTGCGAAGCTGCATCGCCGATGTGCGCGCAAACGCCAAGGTTCAGTCTTCCACAGCTGCAAAATGGGCATTTTGACCGCATCAACTGCTCTCGGGACCAGAGTCCTGAGCGCCCGCGCGCCTGAAGGCGCGCCCCGGGTGCTCGTGCACCGAGCCCGCTTTTCTTCGACAGGCTCAGGCGGTCTCGGCCATCCGGCTTCGCCCCCCTGACGCCGGCAGCCTGTCGGCTGCTGACGGTCGCCGGCCAGCTGGCCGGCGTCGATTTTGTGGTGGCCTTCCCCGGTGGCGCGCGGTGGGCGGCACTCCCTTCTAGGCCAGCCGCGGCATCCCGCAACCCTCCGCTTGCCGCTCCGGGTCCTCCTCTTCGTTCCGGTCCTTCGGATGCGGTCTGCCTTCTACGGCGGGCCTTTCCGGTCGCTTTCGCCGCCCACCCCGCTTCCCGGGAGGGCGCAATTGGCGAACGGAGGAACAGACAATGCGTGCAAACAACAAGCATTCGGGCAGCCGACAGGCTGGCGCGGGCAAGGGCGGGCGCTCAGTCGCCAGCCTCTATCAGGAGATCACAGACCGCATCGTTGCCGAACTGGAGCGCGGCACCGTGCCATGGGTCAAGCCCTGGGGCAGGGCAAAGGCAGCCCTTGGCCTTCCCAGGAATGCAGCCACCCAGCGCCGCTATTCCGGCATCAATATCCTGATCCTGTGGGGCGCCGTCATCGAGCGCTCATACCCCAGCCAGAACTGGCTCACCTTCCGGCAGGCGCTTGCCCTTGGCGGCAATGTCAGGAAGGGCGAACACGGCACCACCATCGTGCATGCCGATCGCTTTGTCCCAAAGGACGAGAAGGAACGGGCCAAGGCCGATGGCGATGAGCCGCAGGCCGTGCCTTTTTTGAAGCGCTTCACCGTCTTCAATGTCGCGCAGTGCGATAACCTGCCCGAACATCTCTATGCCGCCGCCGAACCGCTGCCCGCGCGCCAGATCGTCCCGCAAGCCGAGGCGCTCATTCATGCAAGTGGTGCTGATTTCCGTATCGGTGGCGATCGCGCCTTCTACATGCCCGGCAGCGACACCATCCAGGTGCCGCCACAGCCGGCTTTCTTCCACCAGATCGACTACTACCGGACCTGCTTTCATGAACTTGGCCACTGGACCGGCCACCCGACGCGGCTTGCGCGCGACCTCTCCGGCTCGTTCGGTTCCAAGCCCTATGCGCGCGAGGAACTGGTCGCCGAAATCGCAGCGGCTTTCGTCTGCAGCAGTCTCGGCATTGAGCCGACGGTGCGCCACGCCGACTATATCGGCTCATGGCTGAAGGTGCTGCGCGAGGACAATCGCGCCATTTTCCGTGCCGCCAGCCATGCCTCGAAAGCCGCCGATTTCCTGCTTGGCCTCAATGCCGACGTCGAAAGCGAGGCGCATGCCGAGATCGAAGGTGAGGCGAATGCCGAGATCGCCGCGTGAGCGCGCTCCATCGCCATGCGCGACCGCCTTGCGCTTCTGACGGCGCGCCGATGCGCGCCCGCGCGCGGCGCACCAGCCGCTCGTATCCGCCTGTTTCAAAAAGCCGCACTCAATCAGCCCGAACCGTCTTGAAGGAATTCCGCAATGATCCTGATCACCGATGAACTGCGCGCCCGGCTCCTCGCCAACGGCGCTGCCGACACCGAAACCGACCACGCACCGGTCGTTGAAACTGTTCGATCCGGCCGGTCCTGCGATCTGGCTTCTTACCGAACTCGATGCAGACGACGACACGCTGTTCGGCCTTTGCGACCTCGGCTTCGGCTTTCCTGAACTCGGCAGCGTCAGCCTTGCCGAACTCGAATCCATCAAGGGTCCGCTCGGACTGGGCATCGAGCGCGACCTTTATTTCATAGCGCGTTGTCCGCTGTCCGTTTATGCGGAGGCCGCGCGCAGCGCCGGCCAGATCACCGAAGCCGAGCGGCTTCTGCGGGAGGCAGCGGAAGCACTCGCCAAATCCCATTCCGAGCTTCCGCCAGACGCGGCGGAGCCAGAGCGCCGCTAGGCGCAAACCCGTCCCCGCCGCATCGGCCTTCGGTCTCCCCGGCGGGGACAATCGCACCCCAAACGAAGGATAAAGACACGAAACTTGCCCATATTCCGCTCGACCGACTGAATATTTCCGCCCTCAACATGCGCCACGGAAAACGCGCGCCCGACCTGTCCGACATTCTGCCGTCCGTCCGCGCGCGCGGCGTCCTCGTGCCGCTTCTGGCGCGGCCCAACGGCTCGCCGGAAAGCTTCGAGATCGTCGCCGGACGGCGCGCTATTTCGCCGCAAAATCGCTCGCCGACGAGCGAGGTAAAGCCGATCCCTTGCCCTGCGCCATCATGGAGGCTGGCGAGGACGCCGATGCCCTCGAAGCCTCGTTGATCGAGAACGTGCCCGCCTCGACTCCGACGAAGTGTCGCAATGGGAGACGTTCTCACGGCTGATCAGAGAGGCGTGCGCTTGGGGCTGCTCGACCATCCGAGCGAAGCACTTCGCCTGATGGTGGCGCATGCGATAGCCGGTTCCGGCCTGTGGCAGGTTCGCCGCGAACCGTAGCGCGCTACGTGGCCGCAAGCCTCGCCGGAAGCAGGGCGGAAGCCGCGTTCGCCGAAAAACGGCGCGAGGTCTTGGCGCTGCTTGGGCAACCGGATGAGGATGGCACAATCGCTGGCGGCAATGGCGACGACCTCGGCACGGCAAGCATCTTCGCGCGGCTCCTGGCGCTCCGCGACGATCATGTCGTGCGCGTTCTCAGCATCGTCATGGCCGAGACACTTGAAGCCGGCAGCGCCGTCATCGAGGCGCTCGGCAAGCATCTGAATGTCGACATCGGCGCTTGCTGGCAACCGGACGACGCATTCTCGATTTGTTGCGCGACAAGGAAATTGCCAATTCCATACTTGCCGAAGTCGGCGGCAAACATGTCGCGGACGGCAATGTCGCCGAAAAGGTGAAGACGCAAAAGAAGATCATCCGCGACTTTCTTTCGGGCGATAACGCCGCAGACAAGTCGAGACCTGGCTGCCGTGCTGGATGAAATTCCCGGTCGAAAGCTACACTGATTGAGGCGGCTTCCGCACCGCCGATCAATGGGCACGGGTCAGGTCGCTGTTCGTCTGCGAATAGCCTGTCACGGCCGGCCGCGGCTTCTCGGCAGCCGCCCTTCGGCAATGTACCCCGGTCGCAGTGGCTGCATGTTCGAGCTTCCTTTGCCCCGCATCGCGCACCAAAACCAGGCCGGCAAACTCCTGATCCCCATGGATCGGTCCGCCCGCCCGATGCCTGATCTGCGCCCAACCTACGGTCACGATCTCGATCGGCGTGGGCACCTTATCAGCCGCAGGCCTTGTAAATTCCCGCCCCTCCTGCCTGGCTGTAGCGACCGCGTTTCCCATGCTCTCCTGCTCTCTTCAAGGACCATCCCCTGCGGCTGGCTTGTGACCTATGGGCGGATCCGGCCGCCCGAAACCCTCGCCGATCAGCTTTTTTCCCCGCCGCCTGCGGCGGCTTCCTCGCGCCGCTTCGCTTCAAAAAAGCTGCCCGCTCGGGTCCTCCGCTATCGCTTCGGCCCTGTCGGGTTCAGGCGGTCCGGACGCGCCCATTACGGTCCGCCATCGCAGGGGATGGTCCCCGGCGACAGCAAAAGGAGACTTCGAAATGACTGCGATCGGTTACGTCAACAAGCAGGAAAACGGCGGCTACAAGGGCCAGCTCAAGACGCTCAGCGTCCGCGCCGACATCGACATCGTCCCCAACCAGGCCAAGAGCGCCGACAACCATCCCGACTTCCGGGTGCTGACGCAAGGGGTCGAAGTTGGCGCCGGCTGGATCCGCACCGGCGAAACCTCCGGCAAGGACTATGTGAGCCTGTCGATTGCGGCGCCGGAGTTCGGACCGCGCAAGCTCTACGCCAATCTCGGCCGCGCCGCCGGCCAGGACGATGACGACACCTACGCCATCATCTGGAACCCGGCCGACTGATCGGCCGACCCGAGCCTCGCGCCCCAGCCGGCGCGGGGCTCATTCCCAGGCGCTCCAGCCAAACCCGTCCGCCCGAAAAGGCGGCGAAAACTCTCCCCGGACTCTTCGCCCGTCCCGGAGGCGATCTCGCTCGCCCATCCTCGCCTTCGCTTGTCCGGAGCGAAACGAGGATCACCATGGACGACGAAAACGAACGCGCGGCCCGCGCCAAAAAGGGCAGTCCCTTTCTCAGCACAGCCCAAGCAGCCTTCTATATCGGGCTCTCCCAGCGCACCCTGGAAAAGATGCGGCTCACGGGCGGCGGCCCGAAATTCCGCAAGCACGGCCGCTATGTCCGCTACCACATCGACGAACTCGATGGATGGTCGAAAGGACACCCGCAGTACGCCGGTAACGAGGGTGGTGAGGCCGGTTCCGGCCAAGCCGGCCAGGGAGGCCGAGCATGAGTCGGCGCCCTTCCATCCGTCTGATCGGCAGCCGCCTGCGGCGCCTCCAGGCACGCAAAACCATCGCCGCTGCCGTGATTGGACTGACCGTGATCGGCTTCGCCGGCACCGTCAAACCAAGGCCCTGGCTGGTCTGGAACGCCTCTGCCAGCGCGCCCGTCGGCCTCTATCGCCTCGGGTTTGCAGCACCGGCTCGGGGCGATCTGGTGCTCGTCCGCCCGCCAGAATCGCTCGCCGAACTCGCCGCCGAACGCGGCTATCTGCCCCCCAACGTGCCACTGGTAAAACGTCTTGCCGCGGTTCCGGGTGACGATGTCTGCGCCTTCAATGACGCGATCATCATCGAAGGCGAGATCGTCGCGCGACGGCTGGCGAAGGATACCAGAGGCCGCCCGCTGCCATGGTGGAACGGGTGCCGCACGCTCGCCGACAACGAAATCTTCCTGCTCGGCAGCGACGATATTCGGTCATTCGACAGCCGCTATTTCGGGCCGGTGCCGCGCGCAAATGTCATTGGGAGGCTCGTGCCGCTATGGACCGAGTGACCCTGCTGATGTTCGGCATGATCGCCTTTGCGCCAGGCGCCTGTTCCGCCTCGACCGGCGCTGAGCCGGTCGCCATCTCCCAAATTCCGCAGCTTCAAAGGTGGCACGAGTTCACAGGCGAAGCAAGCAGACGCTTCCGTATTCCTCAGGCCTGGATTTACGCCGTCATGGATGCAGAAAGCGGCGGCAAGACCATGCTCGACGGCCTCCCAATTACCTCACGCGCGGGCGCAATGGGCCTCATGCAGGTGATGCCGGAAACGTATGAGGACATGCGTGCCAAATACGGTCTGGGAGCCGATCCGCACGATCCGCGTGACAATATTCTCGCCGGAACCGCCTATCTCAGCGCCATGTTTGACCGCTTCGGATTCCCCGGCCTGTTTGCCGCCTATAACGCAGGACCCGAGCGCTACGAAGAGCATTTGAAGCGTGGGAAGCCGCTGCCCAAGGAGACAGCTGCCTATCTTAAACAGCTCAGGGGGAAGGGGACTTCGGCGGACGACATTGATCAATTCGAAGGGGACTCCAAGGCGCCAAACAGCCAAAACGCTCCCTCCGGCCGCTCGCTCTTCTTCCTTCGTAACGGCGTTCGCGCCGGCGAAGCGAAAGGCGATCTCTTTGTGCCGCTGCGCGTCGATCGCGCTCGGACGAAACCGAATGGCGGGTGACTCGGCGAGCGGGCGGTTTTGCGGGGCGGGAAGGGCGGGTGCGGAAGCCGGAAAGCGGAAGGGCGGCGTAAGGCAAGATAAAGGCATTGCCTCCAGGAGGCGGCGAAGTCTTTGTCTGCACATCGTTTTTCCTGGAGGCTGCTGGCAGAGCCGGGAGTGTGGGACACGCAAGTATCTGACACTGCTTGAGATTTCTGGGAGGCCACGATGCAGGATGACGAATTCAGGCCGAAGCTCGGCAGAATAGGCTCGCGCGGCTCGAAGGCAGGCAAACGCTTCGCCAGCCAGGTCCAGGCGGCGATCAACAGAGCCGGCGGCCGGCCCCAGCGCGGCGGCCGCTTTAACGGCAGCCGGGCAGGGCGCGGCGGAGCGGCCGCCGCGCTGCTGAACTCACGCGACAGGTATGCTGCCTTCCGGCAGCGGCGGGTGGTGGTCAAGGCGCGCGTCGTCAAGCTGGCCGGCAAAGGCCAGGGTGGGGCGCTTGCGCATCTGCGCTACATCCAACGCGACGGCGTTACCCGGGAAGGCGCGCCTGGCGAGCTCTACGGCGCCGACAGTGATCGCGTCGACAGCAAGGCCTTCCTTGATCGTGCCGATGGCGATCGGCATCAATTCCGCTTCATCGTCGCACCCGAAGACGGCATCCAGTATGACGACCTGAAGCTACTCACGCGCCGGCTCATGGCGCAGATGGAGGAGGATCTCGGCACGAAGCTCGACTGGGTTGCCGTCGATCATTTCAACACCGGCCACCCGCACACCCATATCATCGTCCGTGGCAAGGACGACCGCGGCGAGAACCTCGTCATTGCGCGGGAATATATCTCAAGCGGAATCCGCGAACGGACCGCCGAGCTGGTCAGCCTCGATCTCGGTCCACGAACCGATCGCGAGATCGAGCACCGCCTGCGGCAGGAAATGGAGCAGGAGCGCTTCACCAGCATCGACCGGCAGCTGCTCAGCATGCGCGACAGCGATGGACTGGTTTCTCCGGTCGGCCGCGACGCCTTTCGACAGACCCTGCACCAGGGCCGCCTGCGCAAACTCGGACGGATGGGTCTGGCCGAGGAGATCAGCTCCGGCCGCTGGCGCCTCGACGATGAGCTCGAAGCGACACTGCAGCGCATCGGCGAGCGCGGTGACATAATCAAGACGATGCACCGAGACATTGCGGGTAAAGGACTATCCCGAAGTGCAGCCGACTGTGTGATCCACGATCAATCCGGGCAGCTCGCGCAACCTTTCGTTGGCCGCCTTGTGGCGCGCGGGCTTGCCGACGAGATCAACGACCGCCACTACCTCATAGTGGATGGGGTGGACGGGAAAAGCCACTACATCGATGTCGGCAAAGGCGAGGCCACCGAACCGACGCCCGACGGCTGCATCGTCCGTGTCACGCCGAGAAACACCGGGCCGAGGCAGGTTGACCGCACCGTCGCCGAGATCGCTGCCGTCCACGGGGGGCGCTACAATGTTGATATCCACCTGAAGCATGATCCGTCTGCCAGCGAACGCTTCGCCGAAACCCATGTGCGTCGTCTGGAAGCCATTCGCCGCGGAACCGGCACTGTCAGGCGCGAAGCCGACGGCACATGGATTATCGCGCCGAACCATCTCGACCAAGTCGCCGACTACGAGCGCAAGCGAGCCATGGCTGTGCCTGTTGTCGTCGACAAGCTCTCATCAATGCCGCTGGATCAGCAAATCGGGTTCGACGGTGCCACCTGGATCGACCGGGAAATGGTTTCCGATTCACCGGAGACCCTGCGCAACTCCGGCTTTGGCCATGACGTGCGGGAGGCGCAAGCCCGCAGGCGGCAATGGCTGATTGCTCAGGGTCTCGCGCATGAAGAGCAGGACCGCACCGTCTATCGCGCCAACATGATTTCGATCCTCCGCCAGCGTGAACTGAACCGTGTTGCCGGTCAGCTCTCGGAAGAGCTCGGTCTGTCCTATGCTGAAGTGCGACCCGGAGACCGGGTACAAGGCACTCTCCGCCGCTCAGTTGAGCTCGCCAGCGGCAAATACGCCCTTATCGAGAAATCGCGCGAGTTTGTGCTCGTCCCGTGGCGGCCGGTGCTCGAGCGGCATATCGGCAAAGAGATTTCTGGCATAGTGCAGCGAGACGGTATCTCCTGGAACATCGGTCGGCAAAGGAGTGGGCCTAGCGTTTCATAACTTGTGTGGCAGCCATGCGTGAGTGCGGTGTGCCTTGGACTGGCCCGGCAAGAGTTCGACCAAGGCGCTCCGAGAGCGTGAGTGCCACCAGCTCTGGTAGGTCTATCGGACCAACGACAGCGCGCCCGTGGCCAATTGCGATCCCATTCTAACCAAGATGCTCGGGCTCGCGCCAGATCGCCGTTAAGCTTGCCGGAGCTCGCGCAAACGTCGAGGACATTTGCTGAACCAGCTCGACAAAAAACAAGGGATCGAGCTCCTCCCGGCTGCTGTCGCTGTGGATGCCCTTCCACATGGCATGAGCATAAGGGTATTCCGAGCAACGAGTCCGCCTCCGCTTCAATGGCTCGCGAACAATCTGACGAGGTCGAGCAATTTGGCCATGCGCTTCGAGCATCAGAGTATCGCCGCTTTCCAAGCTGATCGGTGGACGAGGTGAACCGCTATTATGCTCCGAAAAGGCGAGGCTCGTCGCACCGATGGGTGTAACAATGTCGACATCGGCGATAAACGTTACGAGCATCGTCGGCTGTAGGCGAGCATCATGCTTCCGTCCCAATTCGGGAGGGAGCCATGAGCAGCCCCAACACCTCGAAAATTGGCCTCGCCTACTCAAAAGACCGGACCGTGCGCAGCCGATTCATAACCCAGCAACGGCACACAAAAACGAACTGCTGCTGCGCATGTCTCCGGCCGACCCGCAATTGCTCAGCCCACACCTTCACCGCAGCTATCTGCCATTGAGAACGCAACTCGAAACCGCAAACGCTCCTATAGAGGCTGTCTACTTCTTTGAGATGGGGATCGGCCCGGTGGTGGCGAAACTCCGGCCGGAGCTCGACGCCGAAGTTGTCGTCATCGGTTTCGAGGGCATGACCGGCTCGGCGTTGATCATGGGTGTGTCGATAGCTTTTCAAGTAGTCCGACTTTTGTAGCACATCAGCTGTCCGCTTTGGGTTGACGGCGAAGCCCGGATGAAAGCGGAAGAACACCCGGGGCCGCTTGCTGGTTCAGGTGACTGCCGCGGCAGGCTCCTGCGCATGTGCTTGTCGCTGCCCTTGCGTCGTTTCCGGTGAAGCGCCGACCTCGTGTCGAGACGCAGTCAAGGTTGGCCGCCGCGCTACCGCGGGCGCCGGCTGCGACGCTTCCAGGCCACGCCTTGAGGGGCGTTGAGCCGCCGGCCGGGATGTCAGCGTGCCGATGGAAGTCAGGGTCGTTGCCACGCGCTGTTTGGCATTGTCCAGAACTGATGAGTTTGGCGCAAGTTCCAGACGGCCGACAGTGCGCGTGAGCAAACATGCAGGAGTTTGCCAAGGCGGCCAGCAAGGCAGTCGAACAGGCAAAGGGAAGGTCCGGGTGACTGCATCCCTCAGCGGAGATGACGAGTAGCCCGCCGCTTCGATCTGATGAGTTCAAGCAGCTCAGCCTCATCCGCGTCAGCCTCTTCTTCCAACGCGACCAAAATATCCAGGGCGAGGTTGTCGGCCTCCAACGATGAGCGGGCGATATGCTCGTCACTGCATATCTGGTCGAATACCCGTTGGCATAGACCGGCCCGTTTGAACGGCATTTTGAAAACCCCTAAGCATTGTAGCAGTCAATGGATCTAAGGGCCGTTAACTGGGCGAGTCAACAGCATGTAAAAAGCGGACATTGCGATGATCGTTACGCCTCAGCCGACTACGGAAACTCGTCCCAACTGGCGGTTGGTGGACGCAAGCCGGCACCGCGCGTACCGTTTCTCGCTGGTCAACACGTCCTCTTCTATCCATTGGCTGGATGGCAGCCATCCCAACAATCGATTTTACCTGTTTTACCGAATTCTACTAGGAGGCTCAGCGCCGGGCGGTGTCCTTCGGGTCGGCTGAGGCTACCGGGAAGAATTCGGAGACGATCATGTGCGGGATTGTTGGCATCGTTGGGCATCAGCCGGTGTCTGATCGGTTGGTCGACGCTTTGAAGCGTCTCGAATATCGAGGATATGACTCAGCCGGCGTTGCCACCATCACCGAGGGCTCGTTGCACTGCCGGCGCGCCAAGGGCAAGCTCATCAATCTCGAGACGAGGTTGAAGGAAGAGCCGCTGAGTGGCACCATCGGCATCGCACACACGCGCTGGGCAACGCATGGGGCACCGACTGAGCGCAACGCGCACCCGCACTTTACGGACGGTGTGGCCGTCGTTCACAACGGCATTATCGAGAATTTCGCCGAGTTGAAGGACGAACTGGTGGCGGCGGGCGCCGAGTTCCAGACCGACACCGACACCGAGGTCGTCGTGCATCTCTTGGCAAGACACCGCCGGGAGGGCATGGGGCGGGGTGAGGCAATGCACGCCATGCTGAAGCGCGTCAGGGGCGCCTACGCGCTTGCCATTCTCTTCGAGGATGATCCGTCGACCATCATGGCGGCGCGCAATGGACCACCGCTGGCGATCGGTCACGGCGACGGCGAGATGTTCCTGGGCTCCGACGCCATGGCGCTAGCTCCCTTCACAAATGCAATCACATATCTCGTCGACGGCGACTGGGCCGTTATCGGCAAGGCAGGCGCCGATATCTTCGATTTCGATGGCCATCCCGTCGAACGTCCGCGCCAGACTTCCACGGCCGGGGCATACCTGGCCAATAAGGGCAACCGTCGCCACTTCATGGAGAAGGAAATTTACGAGCAGCCCGAGGTCATCGCCCGTGCGCTCGGTCATTACATCAACTTCGAAGGGAATCGCGTCGATACGGTTTCGAGCATAGATTTCGCCAGCATCCCGAGCCTGGCGATCTCGGCTTGCGGCACCGCCTATCTGGCCGGACTGATCGCAAAATACTGGTTCGAGCGCTATGCGCGCCTGCCGGTCGAAATCGACGTTGCGTCCGAATTCCGCTACCGGGAGATCCCGTTGCCGCCGGAATCGGCGGCTCTTTTCATTTCGCAATCCGGCGAAACCGCCGATACGCTCGCGTCCCTGAGGTACTGCAAGGGGCGTGGGCTGAAAACCGGCGCTGTCGTCAATTCCCGCGAATCGACCATCGCTCGGGAGGCCGACGCGATCTTCCCGATCCTTGCCGGCCCGGAGATCGGCGTCGCCTCCACCAAGGCTTTCACGTGCCAGCTTGCGGTTCTGGCCACACTCGCCATCGGCGCTGCCAAGGACCGTGGAACGCTAACTGAATATGAGGTGAAGGCGCTCGTCCGGAGCCTTGCCGAAATGCCGGGCGTCATGGGCCGGGTACTGAACAGCATCCAGCCAGATATCGAGCTCCTGTCGCGCGAACTGTCAAAGTGTCATGGTGTCCTGTATATTGGCCGCGGCACCAGTTTCCCACTGGCGATGGAAGGTGCGCTGAAGCTCAAGGAGATTTCCTACATCCATGCTGAGGGCTATGCGGCTGGCGAATTGAAGCATGGTCCGATCGCATTGATAGACGAGAACATGCCAGTGATCGTCATCGCGCCACATGATCGCTTTTTCAACAAGACCGTCTCCAATATGGAGGAAGCGGCCGCCCGTGGAGGGCGGATTATCCTCATCACCGATGAAAATGGGGCCGCTGCGTCGAAACTCAACACGATGCATACGATCGTGCTGCCGGCCGTCGACGAGATTATCGCACCTATGATTTTCTCGCTGCCGATACAGCTTCTTGCCTATCATACGGCGGTCTCCATGGGCAAAGATGTCGATCAGCCGCGCAATCTCGCAAAATCGGTCACCGTCGAATGATTGTGACGCCCTCATAGCTGGCATGCGTCCATCGGAAATACACTTCAAAGCGTCACCGGCATTTGGATGTCGACGAGACGCAGATCAGGTCTGCGACCAAGTGGGCATATTTGCTCCACCGCAAGTTTTCAGTCTGAGCGATTCTGCCCATTCCCTCATCGCACCTGGTCGTGCGTAGTGCGCATTTCAGTTCACATCGCGCCGCGCGATGCTTGGCCCCGCATGTACAGAACTGCGGAGCAAGCCAATGACGCCTACGAAGTTGCTGATTGGGCAGATCGCCGTCGTGTTCGCAATCGTGATACTCGGCGTATGGGCGGCCACGCAGTGGTGCGCCCACATGCTCGGCCATCAACCGCCACTCGGCGCGCCATGGTTAGTCGCGGCTGGCTGGCAGATCTACAAGCCGTGGAAACTGTTCGAATGGTGGTTCCACTTCGACGCTTATGCGCCCGAGGTCTTCGATAAGGCCGGTGCGCTTGCCGGCGCCAGTGGGTTCGTGGGCTGTGCCGCCGCGATCGCCGGCTCGCTCTGGCGGGCGCGACAGCTCGGGTCGGTCACCACATATGGGTCGTCAAGGTGGGCCGCGACTCACGAGATCGACACGGCAGGGCTGTTTCGGCCGGCCGGCGTTTTCCTAGGCAAGCTGAAGGATCGCTATCTTCGCCATGACGGGCCCGAGCACGTCATGGCCTTTGCCCCAACACGATCAGGCAAGGGCATCGGACTGGTTGTTCCAACTCTTCTGTCCTGGACCGGCTCGGCCGTCATTCACGATATCAAAGGCGAGAACTGGCAGTTGACCTCCGGCTGGCGCTCGAAGTTCTCCTACTGTCTCCTGTTCAATCCGACCGATCCGAGGTCGGCGCGCTATAACCCGCTGCTGGAGGTACGAAAAGGTCCAGACGAGGTCCGCGACGTCCAGAACATCGCCGACATCCTGGTAGATCCGGAAGGCGCGCTGGACCGGCGGAACCACTGGGAGAAAACCAGTCACTCACTGTTGGTCGGTGCCATTTTGCACGTGCTTTACGCCGAAGAGGAAAAGACGCTCGCTCGCGTCGCCACCTTCCTGTCGGACCCGCAACGCTCGTTTGCCGCGACACTACGGCGGATGATGACGACCAACCATCTCGGCGCGGCGGATAAGCCCCAGGTCCATCCTGTCGTGGCCTCGGCAGCTCGCGAGGTGTTGAACAAGTCGGAGAACGAGCGTTCGGGCGTTCTTTCGACCGCCATGTCGTTTCTCGGCCTCTATCGCGATCCTACGGTGGCGGCAGCGACATCAGCCTGCGACTGGCGCATTGCCGATCTCCTGGATGCTGAGCGACCGATGTCACTCTATCTGGTCGTGCCGCCATCGGACATCTCGCGCACGAAGCCGCTGGTGCGACTTGTGCTCAATCAGATCGGCAGGCGTCTGACGGAGCGGCTGGAGGGGGATCCTAAGAAGAGCAGGAACCATCAACTGCTCATGATGCTGGACGAATTCCCGGCGCTCGGTCGCCTTGATTTCTTCGAAACCGCGCTCGCTTTCATGGCCGGCTATGGCATCCGTGCATATCTGATCGCGCAATCCTTGAACCAGATCTCCAAGGCGTATGGGGACAACAATGCCATTCTCGACAACTGCCATGTGCGGATTGCCTTTTCCTCCAATGACGAGCGCACGGCCAAACGCATTTCGGACGCGCTCGGCACGGCGACGGAGCTGAGGTCCATGCGCAACTATGCCGGCCATCGCTTGGCGCCCTGGCTGTCGCACGTGATGGTTAGCCGCCAGGAGACCGCCCGCCCACTATTGACACCGGGCGAGGTGATGCAGTTGCCGCAAGCCGATGAACTGGTGTTGGTTTCAGGGCTGCCGCCGATCCGGGCGAAAAAGCTGCGCTACTACCAGGATCGAAATTTCACCGAGCGCGTGCTTTCTGCGCCGGTATTGTGCGACGGCGCCTACGCGGATCGGCCAGTACCGCGTCCGGACTGTTGGATCGGGCAGGTGCGGGGCGTTGACCGCCGTCTTGCTGGCCGCGGCGAAAGCGCGGGCGAGGCAATTGAAGATGAAGGAGGTGTCCAGCAACAGCGACATCCGGGTCTGCCTGAAGAGCATACAGCCGTCACTCTGGAGCCCGACCGGGACGACCTGCTCAAGCCCGCGGACGATGATAGCGAGGCAGTTGCCGACAGGCGCGTGATGGACCGAATTTCCACTGCCGCACGCGCCTATGGCATCAACGAGGGGACGGGCGACAACAAGGACATTGTGCCCGGCTTCTGAAAGAAGCTGCCGAAGGCAGAGCGCAAATCAGCGTAGATAACGGCCATAAGCAATTTCGAGGAAGTCGCCGATGCTCGTTCCCGCCCGCGCAACAGCGCTGGGACAGTTGGAACGAGCCACATGAGCCCTCAGCGCATTCGTCATCAGTTTCTGCTCGAACCCGACCTGAGCAAGAAACTGGACGACCTCAACCGCGATCCATCGACGACCAAATCAGCGATCGTGGCGAAGGCAGTCGAGGCCTTTATCGAGCGGCGTGGCGAGAACGAGCTCGACCGGCGCTACGGCGTAAGGCTCGACCGTCTTTCTCGTGACCTCGGTCATCTCAGACGCGACGTCGAGATGATCCTAGAGAGCCTGGCGCTCTTCATTCGCTTTTCCATCACGCTTCATGCTCACACGCCAGTCCCGGACAGGGCGACGCAGGCGATTGCCCAGGAGCGCTTCGACAAATTCGTCGAGCAAGTGGGCCGCCAGATCGCCTCCGGCAAACGGTCGCTTGGGACGGATAATGGCGGGGGAGGGGAAGGATGAGTTCTCATCCGGAGGTCGACCATCGCCATCGTGCCATGTTGCGCACCGCCATGGGCCCGGCAATCGCTGAGGCCCTTGCCGATTCATCTGTTGTCGAGGTGATGGTCAATCCCGACGGTGCACTGCGGCTCGACCGGCTGGGAGAAGGTCGGGTCGGTACCGGCGTGCATATGCACCCATCCGAGGCGGAACGCATCGTTCGCCTGGTCGCTTCCCATGTGCGTGCCGAGGCGCATGCGGGTAGTCCGATCGTCAGCGCCGAACTGCCCTCGGGCGAGCGCTTCGAGGGGCTGTTGCCGCCAGTCGTTCTGGCGCCATGCTTCGCCATCCGTAAACCGGCCGCAAAACTCTACACGTTGGCCAACTATGTCGCCGACCAAATCATGCTGCCGCTGCAGGCCGATGCGCTGAGGAAGGCCGTGCGCGAGCGGCGCAACATATTGGTCGCAGGCGGCACGTCGTCGGGTAAAACCACGCTCGCCAATGCGCTGCTGGTCGAAGTCGCGGAATGCGACGAGCGGGTGATCTTGATCGAAGACACACGCGAGCTGCAGTGCGCTGCCAAGGACTGCGTTGCACTCAGGACAAGACGGGGCTCGGTGACGCTTGCCGATCTCGTACGCTCGACGCTGCGGCTCAGGCCCGACCGCATCGTCGTCGGCGAAGTCCGGGGTGCGGAAGCCCTCGATATGCTGAAGGCATGGAACACTGGCCACCCCGGCGGCATCGCAACGGTTCACGCCAATTCGGCGCGCTCCGCCCTCTACCGGATCGAGCAACTCGCGCAGGAAGCCGTCGTCACTGTACCACGCCGTCTGATCGCCGATGCCATCGATCTGATTGTCTTCATCGCCGGGCGCGGATCCTCGCGCCGCATTGACGCCATCGCCGAGGTCATCGGTCTCGACGGCAGCGGCGATTACGCCGTCACCCAACTGACGCTCCCGCAACTTCAGCAGTTTTGAAAGGCCAATTCATGTGCAAGAAGCTTCGCTTTCTTTCGTCCACCGCGCTCGTGCTTGTTCTCACGGTCTCAGCCCGCGCAGCAGGCTCCGGCATGCCTTGGGAACAGCCGCTGCAACAGATCCTGGAGTCTGTACAGGGACCGGTCGCCAAGATTATCGCCGTGATCATCATCATCACCACGGGCTTAACCCTTGCCTTCGGTGACACCGCAGGCGGTTTCCGCCGGCTGATCCAGATCGTCTTCGGGCTGTCGATCGCCTTCGCGGCATCGAGCTTCTTTCTCTCCTTCTTCTCCTTTGGCGGCGGAGCACTCGTCTGATGGCCGCTGGAGAGCAGCATATTGAGGGCTTCGCGGTTCCCGTTCACCGGGCATTGACCGAAGCCATCCTGCTGGGCGGTGCACCGCGAGCGGTGGCGATCCTCAACGGCACGGTGGCCGCAGCTATCGGCCTCGGTTTGCAGCAGTGGATCGCAGGGCTGGTGCTGTGGATTGCCGGCCACACGCTGGCGGTCTTTGCCACAAGACGCGATCCAGACTTCGCCAGCGTGCTCGTTCGTCACCTTCGTCTGAAGGGATGGTTGGGATGCTGAACCTGTCAGAATACCGCAGCAAAGCCGACAAACTTGCGGACCATCTGCCCTGGGCAGCGCTCGTCGCGCCCAGCATCGTGCTCAATAAGGACGGCAGCTTTCAGCGGACCTTACGGTTCCGCGGGCCCGATCTCGAAAGCGCGACGGAAGCAGAACTTGTCGGCATCTGCGCCCGGGCAAACAACGCGTTGAGAAGGCTCGGCTCCGGCTGGGCATTGTTCTTCGAAGCCGAGCGCATAGAGGCGCTCGACTATCCTAACTCAACCTTTCCCGACGCCGCGTCTTGGCTGGTCGATGAAGAACGACGCGCGGCCTTCGAGGGCAAGGTCGCGCATTACGAGAGCCGCTATCATCTGACTTTGCTGTTCATGCCGCCCCCGGACGCACGGGCGAGGGCTGAAAGCGCGCTCGTTGACGCACACCAATCTGGCGGCGGGAGAGACTGGCCCCAGGAGCTGGCGCGGTTTCGCGACGAGACCGACCGGGTCCTCGATCTTTTGTCCGGCTTCATGCCCGAGGTGCGCGTGCTCGACGATGCCGAGACCCTGACTTACCTGCACGGCACAATCTCGACCCGCCGCCATCCACTCGCTGTCCCGGAAACGCCGATGTATCTCGACGGCATCCTGGTCGACGCGCCGCTTACCGGCGGCTTGGAGCCTATGCTCGGCGAACACCATCTTCGCACCCTTACCGTCCTCGGATTCCCGAATCTCACCCGGCCCGGGATTCTCGACGCGTTGAATCATCAGGATTTCGCCTATCGCTGGGTGACGCGTTTCATCCCGCTCGACAAGACGGAAGCCACGAAGACGCTGACACGGTTGCGCCGCCAGTGGTTTGCCAAGCGCAAGTCGATCGCGGCCATCCTGCGCGAGGTCGTGACCAACGAACCTGTCCCGCTGGTCGACAGCGATGCCGACAACAAGGCGCTCGATGCCGACGCAGCCCTTCAGGCGTTGGGCGGCGACCATGTCGGCTTCGGTTATCTCACCACAACGGTGACAGTGTGGGATGAGGACCATCAAGCCGCCGCGGAGAAACTTCGCGCGGTCGAGCGCATCATCAATGGGCTCGGCTTCACCACCATCCGCGAAGGCGTCAATGCGGTCGAGGCGTGGCTCGGCTCGCTGCCTGGTCATATCTATGCCAATGTTCGCCAGCCGCTCGTTCACACATTGAACCTTGCGCATCTCATGCCGTTGTCGTCGGTCTGGGCAGGTCCTGCGGCGAACGAGCATCTCGCCAAGGTCACCCAGCGAGAGGCCTCGCCACTTCTGTTCGCAGAGACCAACGGGTCGACACCATTCCGGCTATCCACCCATGTCGACGATGTCGGCCACATGCTGATCGTTGGCCCGACCGGCGCCGGCAAATCGGTGCTGCTTGCCCTGATTGCGCTGCAGTTCCGGCGCTATGCCGGCGCGCAGGTCTATGTCTTCGACAAAGGCAATTCGGCGCGCGCGGCAGTCCTTGCCACGGGTGGAGAACACCACGCGCTGGGTGCTGACGGTGCGCTCGCCTTCCAGCCCCTGCGCAATATCGGCGACCAGGCTGCCCGCAGTTGGGCAGCCGAGTGGATTGCCGGCCTCATTGCGCATGAGAATGTCACCGTCACGCCGGAGGTGAAGGAGGCAATCTGGTCGGCACTCACCAACCTTGCCACCGCGCCGGCGCAGGAACGCACGCTGACCGGCCTTTCGGTCCTGCTTCAGTCCAACGGGCTGAAGTCCGTGTTGATGCCCTACACGCTCGACGGTCCTTTCGGCCGCCTGCTCGACGCCGATGATGATCGGCTGGCCTTATCGAATGTGCAGTGTTTCGAGACGGAAGAGCTGATGCAGAGCCAAGGCGCTGTGCTGCCTGTGCTCACTTACGTCTTCCATCGTCTTGAAGAGCGGTTCGATGGACGGCCGACGCTGCTGATGCTCGACGAGGCTTGGGTCTATCTCGACAATCCGCTCTTTGCCGCCCGTATCCGCGAATGGCTGAAGGTGCTCCGAAAGCGGAATGTCTCGGTGATCTTCGCTACGCAATCGCTGGCTGATATCGCGGGCTCTTCAATCGCGCCGGCGATCATCGAGAGCTGCCCCCAGCGCATTTTCCTTCCCAATGATCGTGCTGTGGAACCGCAAGCGCGGGCAGCCTACGAGCGCTTCGGCTTGAACGAGCGGCAGATCGAATTGATCGCCCGCGCCACGCCCAAGCGCCACTACTATCTTCAGTCACGTAGCGGAAACCGTCTCTTCGAGCTCGGGCTTGGCCCCATCACTCTTGCGCTTTGCGGCGCTTCCGATCCGGCGACGCAGACCCTGATCGACAAAATCCAGTCCGAA
The DNA here is from genome assembly GCF_055811735.1 of Mesorhizobium sp. WSM4850. NCBI lineage: Bacteria > Pseudomonadati > Pseudomonadota > Alphaproteobacteria > Hyphomicrobiales > Phyllobacteriaceae > Mesorhizobium > Mesorhizobium sp. WSM4850. The sequence continues at coordinate 41,802 of NZ_JBVVPV010000015.1, forward strand.
GACGGGCAAGACAGCTTTGCCTCCCGCTTTCTGAGCGCGCGCGGCCTCGATTGGGCTGCCGAGCTTCTCCAGCAATTCCCTCAACCAGACATGGAGCAATCCTCATGATTGGACGCCGTCTTTTCACCAGCCTGATCACCGTTTCCCTGATCGCCAAGCCAATGGCCGACTATGTGCAGCCGGCCTACGCCCTTATCGTGTTCGACCCATCCAATTATGCGCAGAACGTGCTGACGGCGGCGCGCGCGCTGGAGCAGATCAACAACCAGATCCAGTCGCTGCAGAACCAGGCAACCATGCTGCAGAACATGGCGCGCAATCTTCAGCGTCTGGATTTCTCTTCCGTGGGCCAACTCACCGGTTCGCTCCATCGCATTGACGGTTTGATGGACCAGGCGAGTGGCCTCAGTTTTGATCTGGGCAAGCTTCAAGACCAGTGGCGCAGCCAATATCCAGAAAGCTACGAGGCCACGATCAAGGTCAGCGATGTGGCAACCGCTGCGCGCGAGCGCTGGCAGAGCGCCATGCAGGCGTTCCGCCAGACCATGCGGGCCCAGTCGCAGATCGTCGAGAACGTCCGCGCCGACGGCGACCTGCTTGCCGATCTCGTCAACCGCAGCCAAGGGGCAGCCGGTGCGCTTCAGGCAAGCCAGGCCACCAACCAGCTGATCGCGCTTTCAACTAAGCAGCAGATGCAGATCCAAACGCTGCTCGCGACTCAGTTTCGAGCTGAGGCCGAGGATGCCGCGCGCAAGGCGCAGTCCGAGGAAGCCGCCCGCGAGACAACCAAGCGCTTCCTGGGTACCGGCTCGGCCTATCCCGGCAACTGATCACCAACTCTGACGAGGAAGGCGGCGGCATGAACGACCTTGGCGTCATCGATCGCTTCATGGAGACCTTCATCCGCTACATTGATAGCGGGTTCGGTCTGCTTTCGGGCGACGTCGCCTTCCTCACCACCATCCTGATCGGCATCGACATCACGCTGGCCGGGCTGGCCTGGGCGCTCGGCGACGAGCCCAACATTCTCGGCCGGCTTACCCGCAAGGTGCTCTATGTCGGCGTCTTCGCCTTCATCTTGAATAATTTTAAGAACCTCGCCGACATCATCTATCGCTCCTTTGCCGGGCTCGGCATCAACGCGTCCTCCGGCAATCTCTCCCCAGACAATCTCCTGCGCCCGGGCCGCATCGCCGCGACCGGTTTCGAAGGCGCTTGGCCGCTGCTTGATCAGGCAAGTCAGCTGCTCGGCTTTCCAGAAATCTTCGTCAACGCGCTGACCATCTTCGTGCTGCTCATGGCCTGGTTCTTGGTCATCATCGCCTTCTTCATCCTTTCCATTCAGCTGTTCATCACAATCCTTGAGTTCAAGCTAACCACGCTTGCCGGCTTTGTTCTGGTTCCCTTCGCACTCTGGAATCGATCGGCGTTTCTGGCCGAACGCGTGCTCGGCAATGTCATCTCTTCAGGCATCAAGGTGATGGTACTTGCCGTCATCGTCGGCATCGGCTCCACACTCTTCGGCGAGTTTGCTTCCGCGCTGCAAGGCAAGGAGCCGGACCTGGCCGCCGCGATGTCACAGGTGCTGGGCGCGCTGGCGTTGCTTGGGCTCGGCATCTTTGGGCCCGGCATCGCGTCGGGTCTAGTGTCCGGCGCGCCGCAGCTTGGCGCGGGCGCCGCACTTGGCACGACTGCGGCGGCTGCTGGTGCATCGCTCGTTGCCGGAGGCACGGCATTTGCTGGCGCGCGCATGGCAGCCGGCGGCAGTCTCGCCGCAATTCGGGCCGGCACAACGATGGGATCGGCTGCTTTAACGGCCTGGCAGATCGGGCGAGCAACCTCGCCCCACACCGGCCTGTCCGGTGTGGCTGCTGGATTGCAGGGCGTGACCAGTGCCGCCGGCGGCTCCGCGATGCGAGCAGCAAGAGCTGCCGCCGGAACGTTCGGGCGCAGCGCCGATGCCGGCCGGGAAGCGGCATGGACCGCGACCGGTGGTGCGCCCACCGCGTCCATGACTGGAAACCCAACCGCTGCAGATCCTAATGCCGCTCCGACGTGGGCAAGGCGCTTGCGTTCCGAACAGACCGCCCGTGCCCACCGCCACGCCGCCATGCAGGCTGTCCGTGAAGGCGACAGGCCGGGAGGCAGCGCCAATCCCTCTCTCAACGACAAGGATGACTAGATGCTGTTCAAGCGACCCGTTCAACGTTACGGCAAGACACCCGAACCGGTCACGCCGTATCAAAAGGCCGCCCAGCTATGGGACGAGCGCATCGGCTCATCTCGAGTACAGGCTAGGAACTGGCGGCTCATGGCCCTCGGCTGTCTGGCCTTGGCGACCGGGCTCTCTGGCGGACTCGTATGGCAGTCGATGCAGAGCCGTGTTGTGCCTTACGTCGTCGAGGTCGACCGCTTCGGCGAGGCACGCGCCGTCGCGCCGGCTATCCAAGACTACGAGCCCTCCGACGCCGAGATAGCCTGGCACCTCGGCCGCTTCATCCAGAATGTCCGTTCCGTCTCCACTGATCCGGTGCTGGTGCGGCAGAACTGGCTGGCGGCTTACGACCTTGCCACCGACCGTGCGGCACTCTTCCTCAATGAGTACGCCAAGGCAAACGATCCCTTCGGTCAGATCGGAACGCGCAGCGTGTCCGTCCAGGTGACCAGCGTGGTCAGGGCTTCCGACAGCTCGTTCCAGGTCAAATGGACTGAGCAGGTCTTTGATCGCGGCAGCCTTGCCAGCACCACGCGCTGGACCGCGATCCTCACCATCGTGATCCGCCCGCCAAGCAATACGGATCAGCTGCGCAACAATCCGCTCGGTGTATTCATCAACGCCATCGACTGGTCGCGCGAGCTCGACAGTGCCGCACCGACATCCGTTTCCCCGAAGGAGCCCGCCGATGACAAATAGAGCCCAATCGTTCCGTGCCGCGCTGATCCTATCCGCATCGGCAGCAGTTCTCTCGGCCTGCGCATCGAAGCCGGTGCCGCCTGAGATTTCGTATGATGCTGCCGACTTCAAAGCAGCGGCAATCGAGAAGGCGCCAGAGACACCGGTCAAGATAGTCGAGGTGCCAAAGCCGTTGCCGCTCCCCGGCCAGTTGCAGCCAGAACCGGGCAAAATCGCCGACGACAAGCGCTCTCCTGAAGAACGCGTCGCCGACGCCAACAAGGCGGCGACGCAGCAACCCACCCGGTACGGCTACGTCAATGCGGTGCAGGTCTATCCCTTCACCGATGGCGCGCTTTATCAGCTCTATGCCGCGCCGGAGCGCGTCACCGACATCGCCCTACAGCCGGGCGAGAAACTGACAGCCGTGTCAGCCGGGGACACGGTGCGCTGGGTCATCGGCGATACCGTCAGCGGCACCGGCGACGACCAGCGCACCCATGTGCTGGTAAAACCCTTCGCGCCGGGGCTTAGCACCAATCTGGTGATCACCACGGAACGACGCACCTACCATTTGCAGCTTCAAAGCACGGATAAGACCGCTATGGCGGCGATCTCCTGGACGTACAGCGAGGACCAGATCGTCGCGCTCCGCCAGCGTAACGCTCAGGCCGAGGCTACCATGCCGGTGGCGTCGAACGTGGCGCTCGAAAACATTCGCTTTCGCTACTCGATTAGGGGCGACACACCGCCCTGGAGACCGACGCGAGCCTTCGATGATGGCAGCAAGGTCTATATCGAGTTCCCGCGCCGCATAGATCAGGGAGAGGCCCCGCCACTCTTCATCGTCGGCTCTGACGGGGACAACCAGCTCGTCAACTACCGCATGCGCGGCAACTACTACATTGTCGATCGGCTCTTCGCCGCGGCCGAACTACGCCTCGGCACCAAGCAGCAGCAAGTGGTGCGCATCACAAGGACGGACGGCCGGCAACCGTCGCGTCGCGTATCTCTCTTTGCGCGCTCCAGCAGGTGAGGAGAGGGGCCTTATGACCGACACTTCCCCATCCAATGCTCCGCCAAAACTCGATCCCGAGCAGCTGCAGTTACGGGCCTCGCCCCGCCGCGCCGTGCGGTTCAGGCGCGGCGTGATCATCGCCATCGCTGCCGTTGGGTCCGGTGCCATCCTGGGCGTCACGATGATGGCGCTGCAGGGACCGGCGCTTCGCTTCAAAGAACAGGCGGAAGATCTCTACAACACTGACCGCAAGCCAACCCCTGAAGGACTTGAAACACTTCCCAAGGACTATTCCGGAGTGAAGCCGAACCCTCCTGTGCTTGGACCACCACTGCCGGGCGACCTCGGTCGCCCCATCCTTGAGCGGCGGCGACAGCTCGGCATCGCGCCAGGGCAGGACAACTCCGCCGAGGAGCAGCGCGTTGCCCAGCAGGCGATTGAGGCGCGCGAATCACAAGTCTTCTTCCGCATTGAAAATCGACCCATGGAGGCGGGCATCGGCGGTAACGCGAAAAGTGCCCAGCAGCCGTTCGGGGCGCCTCCGCAATCTGATGCCGCTCGGCCGTCAGATTCCGTTGCCCCGGCTGAGGGCGATCAGAACAATCAACAACGCAAGCTCGATTTTGTCAGCCAGCGCAACACCAGCGGGATCTACAACCCGCATGCATTGCAGACGCCAGCTTCGCCAAATCAGCTCATGGCCGGCAGCGTGATCGCCGCAAGTCTCATCACCGGCATAAATTCCGACTTGCCCGGGTTTGTCGTCGCGCAGGTCACCGAGAACGTGCACGATACGCTCACCGGCAGCATCCTGCTTATCCCGCAAGGCTCGCGGCTGATCGGGACCTATGACAGCGTCGTCGCTTTTGGGCAAAAACGGGCGCTTCTGGTTTGGCAGCGAATAATACTGCCAGACGGTTCTTCGATCGAAATCGACAATCTGCCGGCGACAGACACTGCCGGCTATGCCGGGCTCGAGGACAAGATCGATTTCCACACCTGGCAGCTGATCAAGGGAGTCGCGCTGGCCACATTGCTGGGCGTCGGCACCGAGTTAAGTTTTGGAGAAAACGAAAGCGATCTGGTCAAAGCGATCCGGGAATCCACTCAGCAGAACGTCAGTCAAGCCGGCCAGCGCATCACCGAGAAGAACCTCAATGTTCAGCCCACCATCACCATCCGCCCAGGTTGGCCACTGCGCGTCATCGTGCACAAGGATCTGGTGCTGCGGCCATACGCAAGTTGAGCGGGAGTGAATATGGCCAACTTGAAACTTGGAAAGCTTCCAGACCGAACACCTTCGAAGATTACCATCACCGTCAGCGCGGAGTTGGGCCAAGCGCTCAAGGAGTATGCTGCCCTTTATCGTCAGGCCTATGGCGAGTCTGAAACGGTGGCAGAACTCATCCCTTTCATGCTGGCGGGGTTTCTGGAAGGCGACCGAGCGTTTGCCAAGGCCAGAAAAGAAGGTTTGCCGACGTCCAGCATGCCGGAGAAGTCGCGGCGTCTGGCACGCTCAGATTCCGAGTAACCGAGGCAATGAGTGAACCGCCCGCACACGAGCCTCGATGGGCTAACTCCGCTTGAATATGTAACCCGATCCGTCAAGGATCACACGTGAACAGGCTCACTCACAAATGGAGGCAAACAGGGGAGCACGTCACCGCGACCGCACTCTTTGGCTCAAACTGCAACCGAGTGCCTGGCCCTTCCGCTTTGGAAATATTTGTCGAACCTGGCCGCGATGCTTCGGACGAATGGGCGACTTTCAGCCGGCACGACGAAACGGTCGCCATCCAGTTCGAGCAATCGAACGGGATCGTGGAGGGCCATGGTACTCGACTCAAGAAGGAGCTTCTGGCCGGCTTTGCCGAAGCGTTCCACCATGTCGACTGCCGAGAAGGCGAAATCACACATTAGCCTCTCGATGATCCAGCCGCGAACGCGGTCGTCGTCGGAAAGCGCGATACCGCGGACAACCGCCAGCCCGCCATGCGCGACCATACTTCCGTACTCGGCGGTTGAAATATTGTTCTGCACGTAGCCCTGGCGAAAACGGCCGATGGACGAAGGGCCAAGCCCGATCAGTGTCTCGCAGCGATCCTCCGTGTAGCCCTGAAAATTGCGATGCAAAGCCCCTGCGCGGGCCGCTATCGCCAAGGCATCGCCTGGCTTGGCGAAATGATCGAGCCCTATTGCTTCATACCCCTTGTCCACAATCGCTCGCGCGGCAAGTTGCGATTGCGCCAAGCGCTCCGTGGGGCCAGGCAGCCACGCCTCTTTGATTATCGTCTGATGCTTCTTGAACCAGGGCACATGCGCGTAGCCGAACAGCGCCATCCTGTCCGGTTCCAGGGTCAGCGCCTGCGCTACGGTGGAACAGACGCTCTCCCTGCTCTGGTGAGGCAATCCGTAAAGCAGGTCCAGATTGACGGAACCGACGCCGCGGGAGCGAACTCCGTCGACGACAGCTTTCGTTCGCAAAAGGCTTTGCTCGCGGTTGATTGCCTTTTGCACTTTTGGCTCGAAATCCTGGACGCCGAGACTCGCCCTGGTCATGCCGATTTCGGCCAGCGCATCAAGGCGCGCCTCATCCATGTCGTTTGGATCGATCTCGACGCTGATTTTTGTGTCCGGGACAAAATCGAAGCTGTCCCGCAAGAACGCGCCAAGCGCCACCATGTCCCCGGGCTTCAGCATGGTGGGCGAACCGCCGCCGAAGTGGACTGCGCGGACATGGCCCTTGCCGCTGACGAGTCCCGCAACCGTCGCGATCTCCGCGTGTAGCGAGCGCAGATAGGCCGTCACCGGCTCATAGTGGCGCGTCTGTTTGGTATGACACGCACAGAACCAGCAGAGTCTGTCGCAATAGGGGATGTGCAGATAGAGCGAGATCTCGCCGCCACTTTTGAGCGCCTCCAGCCAGCCACGATAAACCGCAGGATTGACGCCCGTGTGGAAATGCGGTGCAGTCGGATAACTGGTATAACGCGGGACGTTCTCGCCAACCCGGGCAGCTAATTCGGACTGCATGTCGTGGTCCACCATGTTTGCATCGCTGGAACTCTGGGCTTATTGGCAAGCCAAAGCTCTGATTTCGGTCAATCAGCAACTCGGACAAACTGCCGCAAGGATTTTTCTACCTTAGATTGGTATCCTGCCGGCGCTTGGGATCGGGTTGAGCGAGCGCATGTCAGTACGGCGAGACATTTACACTTCCGGTATCCCCGTTCTTTGCGTCCATTGCGAAGCACGGCATCGCGGCGTCTGCGGTTCGCTTCGTCCAGACGATTTGGTTGGGCTCGCCAAGACTTGCTCGCGGCGCCAGATCGAGTCAGGAGTGGAACTGATCGGCGACGCACAGGCGGTCGACAGCTATTCGAACCTGGTTTCAGGCGTGGTTAAGCTGACAAAGAGCCTTTCCGATGGTCGCCAGCAGATCGTCGGTCTCCAGTTTGCTCCGCATTTTCTGGGACGTCCTTTTAAGGTGGAAAGCTCGATCAATGCGGAAGCGGTGACAGCTGTCACGCTGTGCTCGTTTCCAAGGGCAGCCGTCGAACGGATGATGAAGGGGTCGCCGGAATTCGAGCATCGCCTGCTCAAGCAGACGCTGAATGAGCTCGATGAAGCACGCGAGTGGCTGGTGACGTTGGGGCGCAAGACCGCATCGGAAAAGGTGGCGAGTTTTCTCCTCATGATCGCTCGGAATATGGATTCCGGTGTTGACCCGGTAGCCAGGTCAGCGTCCTTCGATCTGCCGCTGACGCGCGCCGAGATCTCTGATTTTCTTGGAATTACGAACGAGACTGTGAGCCGGCAGCTGACGCAATTGCGGGCTGACGGCGTGATTCGGATCGAGAACACACGCCATGTGATGGTGGACAGCATGAGCCGGCTGCGCTCGATGGCGATGCCGAGCCTGAGCCAGAAGACCGACAGCCTGGACAGGTTATAGAGGCCGTTCGGCGAAGAGAAGGTACAGGCCGTTGTCGCTCCTGATGGCGGAAGGCAGGCCGCGTTCCCTGAACAGGCGGATGGCGGCCTCGATGACCGGTCCTTCCTTCTTCGATTCGAGCGCTTCGCAGGCGAGCAGGTAGCGCGAGGCCTGGTCGGTGACCGTCACAATTCGACCATCGCCCGCCGGAACTCCCCTTAGAAATCCGTGCACCATAACGCGTTGGTGATAGTTGCGTGCCGAAGCGCTGCCGCTGACGGGCGCGCTTTACAGGCCGTGACGATCGAGCAGGCATGCGCCGTGCTCTTCGAGGGGATGCGGACATCGCCGGCGAGCCTCCTAATCAGGAGCTCCCTAATCTTCCTGGCACCCAGTGGGTTGGCTTGTCCTTCTTGGTTGCGACGATCGTCAGCTCGATCTGGTCGGGCAGGCGGTTGGCGTAGCGCACCGGCCGCCGTGAAGGTCAACCTAGCTGCCGAAAAATCGTGCGGCCCCCTGACATGGATCAGGGCGAGCAGGCGGCGGCTGCGCAATTGATGCACAGCGGATTTGGCGTCCGCCGGGTTCGAGATGGGTATTTGCGATGAAATTCGGCACAGAGATCGTGCTTCTAAGCCTGTTTGCTTTTGCGGCCCTGGTGGCTGCCGGGTTCGGCGTAGATGAACCATTCCGCCAGCATATGTGGGTGTTGTTCTTCGCCGTAGCTGGTTTCACCGCGATCCTGTTGCGCAATACGGAGTTCAAGCCTGCAGTTCCGATAGACCCCGCCGCTTTTATGGACAGTCCAATCCGTTACGGGGCCCTCGCGACGGTGTTTTGGGGCGTCGTAGGCATGCTGGTTGGTGTGGTCATCGCGCTGCAGCTTGCCTATCCCGATCTCAGCGTCGAGCCCTGGTTCAACTTTGGCCGCTTGCGGCCGTTGCATACATCCGGCGTGGTTTTTGCCTTCGGCGGCAATGCGCTGCTTTGCACGTCCCTTTATGTCGTACAGCGCACCTGCCGCGCCCGGCTGTTCGGCGGCAATCTCGCCTGGTTCGTGTTCTGGGGCTATCAGCTGTTCATCGTCATGGCTGCGACGGGCTACCTGCTCGGCATCACCGAAAGCCGCGAATACGCCGAGCCCGAATGGTATGTGGATCTTTGGCTGACCATCGTCTGGGTCGCCTACCTCGTCCTGTTCCTCGGCACCATCCTGAAGCGCAGGGAACCGCACATCTACGTCGCCAACTGGTTCTACCTGTCCTTCATCGTGACCATCGCGATGCTGCATGTGATCAACAACCTGTCGATGCCAGTCTCGTTCGTGGGCTCAAAAAGCTATTCAGCCTTCTCCGGCGTCCAGGACGCCTTGACGCAGTGGTGGTACGGCCACAATGCCGTGGGCTTCTTTCTCACCGCCGGCTTCCTTGGCATGATGTACTATTTCGTGCCCAAGCAGGCGAACCGGCCAGTCTATTCCTACCGGCTGTCGATCATCCACTTCTGGGCGCTGATCTTTCTCTACATCTGGGCCGGCCCGCACCACCTCCACTATACCGCCTTGCCCGACTGGGCGCAGACGCTCGGCATGGCGTTCTCGATCATGCTTTGGATGCCCTCCTGGGGCGGCATGATCAACGGCCTGATGACGCTGTCCGGCGCCTGGGACAAGCTGCGGACGGACCCGATCATCCGCATGATGGTCATGGCCATAGCCTTCTATGGCATGTCCACCTTCGAAGGCCCGATGATGTCGATCAAGACGGTCAATTCGCTCTCGCACTACACCGACTGGACCATCGGGCACGTGCATTCCGGCGCACTCGGTTGGGTCGGCATGATCTCGTTCGGCGCAGTCTATTTCATGGTGCCGAAGTTGTGGAACCGCGAGCGGCTCTATTCGCTGCGACTAGTGAACTGGCACTTCTGGTTGGCAACGCTGGGGATCGTCGTCTACGCCGCGGTGATGTGGGTCTCCGGCGTCATGCAGGGCCTGATGTGGCGCGAATACGACGACCAGGGCTTTCTGGTCTTCTCCTTCGCCGAAACTGTCGCCGCCATGCATCCGTACTACATCATGCGTGCCATCGGCGGCGCGATGTACCTGTCCGGCGCCCTGATCATGGCATGGAATGTCGCCATGACAATCCTCGGCTACCAACGAGATGAGGATCCGATGCCGCGTCCGATCGCCGCTGTCCGACCTGCGCGATCTGGAGCCTGAAAAATGGGCTTGATGAACAAACACGCGCTTATCGAGAAGAACGCCACGCTTCTTCTCGTTGGTTCCCTCCTTGTGGTGACGATCGGTGGCATCGTCGAAATCGCACCGCTCTTCTATCTCGACAACACGATCGAGAAGGTCGAAGGCATGCGGCCCTACTCCCCGCTCGAACTCGCCGGGCGCAACATCTATGTGCGTGAGGGCTGCTACCTCTGTCACAGCCAGATGATCAGGCCGTTCCGTGACGAGGTCGAGCGCTATGGTCACTACAGCCTGGCGGCCGAGTCGATGTACGATCACCCGTTCCAGTGGGGATCGAAGCGCACGGGGCCGGACCTCGCCAGGGTCGGAGATCGCTACTCGAACGAGTGGCACGTTCAGCATCTTGTCGAGCCGCGTTCGGTGGTGCCGGAATCGATCATGCCGAGCTATGCCTTCCTGAAGGATACCGCGATCGAGGTGAAGGACTTCTCGACGCACCTTATCGCCAACAGGCGCGTCGGTGTCCCCTACTCCGATGACATGATCGCTCACGCCGCAGGTGACCTGATTGCGCAGGCCGATCCCAATGCCGACACATCCGACCTGGAAGGCCGCTATCCGAAGGCGAAGCTCGGCGACTTCGACGGTAATCCGCAACAGGTCACCGAGATGGATGCCTTGGTCGCATACCTGCAGATGCTCGGCACGCTGGTCGATTTCAAGACCTATGACGAAGCCGCCGGCTACCGCTGAGGAGAAACACCCATGGATTACAACTGGATGAGAGAGTTCGCCGACAGTTGGGCCCTGCTCGCCATGGCACTCTTCTTCGTCGGCGTAGTGTCCTTCGCATTCCGTCCCGGGAGTGGCAAGCAGGCCGATGAAGCCGCCCGCATTCCTCTGAAGGACGACTGATCATGAGCGATGAACATATCGACGAAGTGTCGGGCATCTCCACCACCGGCCACGAGTGGGATGGTATCAGGGAGCTCAACAATCCGCTCCCGCGCTGGTGGGTGATCACCTTCTACGTCACCATAGTCTGGGCGATCGGCTACACCATAGCCTATCCCGCATGGCCTATGCTAAGCTCCGCCACCCGAGGCGTGCTCGTCTATTCAAGCCGCAACGATGTCAAGAATGAGCTGGCAGCGGCCGAGGTCGCCAAGGGCAAGTATGTTGCCGCCCTTCAAGCGAAGACTGTCTCCGAGATTGCCGCCGACGAAGTTTTGCGCGGATTCGCTATCGCGGCCGGTGGCGCCGCCTTCAAGGTCAATTGCGTTCAGTGCCATGGCTCCGGCGCCCAGGGTTCGAAGGGCTTTCCCAACCTGAATGATGACGATTGGCTGTGGGGCGGCAAGGCCGAGCAGATCCAGCAGACAATCACGCACGGCATCCGCGTAGCCTCAGACCCCGACACGCGCCTGTCGGAAATGCCGCCCTTTGGTGACATCATTACGCCCGAGCAGATTACACAGGTCAGCGCTTATGTCTCGAGTCTCTCGGGCGCTGTTGGCGATCAAGCAATGGTCATACCCGGCGGCAATGTTTTCGCCGAGAATTGTGCCGCCTGTCATGGTGATAATGCAAAGGGAAACACGGAGCTTGGCGCACCCGACCTGACCGACGCGATCTGGCTCTACGGGGCGGGCGAGACGGCTATTGCCGCGCAGGTTCGCGCGCCAAAGCAAGGCGTCATGCCGGCCTGGGGTGGGCGTCTCGGCGAGGTCAAGGTCAAGGAACTTGCGGTCTATGTCCATTCGCTTGGCGGCGGAGAATAGGAACGGAAGCCTATTCTCGGCCTCCCCCTGCCAAGCGACGAGGCCCGGCGCGAGCCGGGCCTCGACACCATTCCGGCTGCGACCTGCATCAACACGGGGCGGACCGCCCACGGCGAGGCTGTTCGATGGGCGGCCCTGACATCGGCAGCGGGACTGGAGATGCTAAGTGCGTGATAAAACGCAGACAGAACCGCCCGAAGCAGAAGCGATCGACTCCCCCAACACCCGTGAGCCGCTTTATGCCCCACGCAAGAAGGTTTTCCCGAAGCGAATCTCGGGCAGCTTTCGCCGCTTCAAGTGGCTAGTGATGGCGATCACCCTGGGCATCTACTACCTGACGCCCTGGCTGCGCTGGGATCGAGGTCCGTTTGCTCCCGATCAGGCCGTGCTGATCGATCTTGCCAACCGCCGCTTCTATTTCTTCTTCATCGAGATTTGGCCGCAGGAATTCTTCTATGTGGCCGGCCTTCTCGTGATGGCCGGCATCGGCCTTTTCCTAATCACATCCACAGTCGGCAGAGCCTGGTGCGGCTATACCTGTCCGCAGACCGTATGGGTCGATCTGTTTCTGGTTGTGGAGCGCGCGATCGAGGGAGATCGCAATGCCCGCATGAAACTTGACGCCGGACCGTGGACCGCGCGCAAGCTTGTGCTGCGTGGATCGAAACACGCGATCTGGCTGGCCATAGCGTCAGCGACCGGCGGCGCCTGGATCTTCTATTTCGCCGAGGCGCCAATGCTGATTGGCGAGGTCTTCGTTGGCACCGCGGCGCCGGTCGCCTACATCACCATCGGCGTGCTGACGGCAACCACCTACACATTCGGCGGGCTGATGCGCGAGCAGGTCTGCACCTATATGTGCCCGTGGCCGCGCATTCAGGCGGCCATGCTCGATGAAAATTCGCTCACCGTGACCTACAATGACTGGCGCGGCGAACCTCGCTCGCGGCACGCCAAAAAGGTCCAGGCCGCGGGGCAGCCGGTCGGAGACTGCGTCGATTGCAATGCCTGTGTCGCCGTCTGCCCGATGGGGATCGACATTCGCGATGGCCAGCAGCTCGAATGCATCACTTGCGCGCTGTGCATCGATGCCTGCGATAGCGTCATGGACAAGCTCGGCAAGGAGCGCGGGCTGATCTCCTATGCGACGCTGTCCGATTACAACGCCAACATGACGGTAGCGACTGCAGGCGGCTCCTGCTCGGTGAACCCGTCGCTCGTCCGGACCGACGGCGGCGCTTTCTCCGACAGGTTAGCCCATTTCCATATCCGCAAGATCTTTCGGCCGCGCACCTTCATCTACATGGGTGCATGGTCGGCGGTCGGCATTGCGCTGCTCTATTCGCTGCTGACGCGCGACCGGCTCGAGGTCAACGTTCTGCACGACCGCAACCCGCAGTTCGTCACGCTGTCCGACGGTTCAATCCGCAACGGCTACTCCGTCAAGCTGCTCAACATGATCCCCGAGCCAAGGACGATCGTTGTCACGATGCAGGGCCTGCGGGGAGCCGAAATGAGCGTCGTTGGTATCGACCTTCCCGCAGACCGGTCCTTCGCCGTCGCGGTCGAACCCGACCGCCTGAAGATGCTGAAGGTTTTCGTGCGTCAGCCGGCGGACCAGGTCGGAAGCGCAACACAAACGTTCAAATTCCTAGTCGAGGACAAGGCGAGTTTCGAAACGGACGAATACACCGCCACCTTCAACGCCCCGGAGATCGCCAGATGAGCGCCAATACGCAAAAAACCCGCGAATTCACCGGCAGGCATATGTTGCTCATCATTCTCAGTTTTTTCGGCGTGATCGTTGGTGTGAATCTGACCATGGCAACGCTCGCCAGCACGAGCTGGACCGGTCTTGTCGTCGAAAACACCTATGTGGCCAGCCAGCAATTCAATCGAAAGGCCGAGGAAGGCCGCGCTCAGGCGGCGCTCGGCTGGACAGGCAAATTGACGATCTCTTGGGGTGAAGTCCGCTACAGTCTCAGCGATGCCGCCGGCAAACCGGTTCCGTTGCGCAGTGTCAAGGTGCTGTTTCGTCATCCCGCCTACGCGGGCGCGGACAAAGCCGTCACTCTCGCCACTGCCTCGGGCCAGGAATTTGCCGCCCAGCACACGCTAAGGGATGGCGTCTGGATCGTCGAAGTCGACACCGATGCCGGTCTGCCAGAACCTTATCGCGACGTTCGCCGGATCATGATTTCTCAGGGAGCACTGCAATGAGCTGCTGTGCGCCGGGCGCTGAAATGGCGCTGGATGTGGGCGGAGCGACGTCCAGCTTGCCGTCGAGCCAGGAGATCGGGTTGGCAAGCCGCTTGCTTGGCGATGACCTTCGCCAGACCGATCTGTCGGTGCCGACGGTTCACTGCGCGGCCTGCATCCAGGCGATCGAGACGGCTCTCGAAAAGCTCGATCGCGTCGAGGGCGTTCGGGTCAACCTGTCGACGAAACGGGTATCGATCCGGTGGCGTGGGGTGGAGGTTCCGCCATTCGCCGCCGCGCTTGGACGGCTGGGCTACGCGGCGCATCTGTTCGACCCGCAGGTCGGCGAGAAGGACAAGACGCTTTCGGAGCTGATCCGGGCCGTCGCGGTCGCCGGCTTTGCTGCGGGCAACATCATGCTGCTTTCCGTCTCGGTCTGGTCAGGCGCTGAAGGCGCGACGCGTGACCTGTTCCATTGGGTCTCGGCGCTGATCGCTATCCCGGCGCTCGCCTTTGCCGGCGGAATCTATTTCCGCTCGGCATGGAATGCTTTGCGTCACGGTCGCATGAACATGGACGTGCCGATTGCGGTTGGCGTTTCGCTCGCCTACGCAATGAGCCTCTACGAGACCATCAACCATGGCGACCACGCCTATTTCGATGCGTCGGTGTCGCTGCTGTTCTTCCTGTTGATCGGCCGCACGCTGGATCACGTGATGCGCGAGCGTGCCCGGACCGCGGTGAACGGCCTGTCACGGCTGGCGGCGCGGGGCGCCATGGTGCTGCGCGAGGATGGTTCGCGCGACTACCTGCCGGTCGAGGAGATCGAACCCGGCTTGCAACTGCTGGTCACCGCCGGCGAAAGGATTCCCGTCGACGGCAAGATCATTCGAGGCTCTTCCGATCTCGACTGTTCACTGGTTTCCGGTGAAAGCACACCCAGAACCGTGTCGTCAGGGGAAACCGTGCAGGCCGGCACACTCAATCTCACGGGCCCGCTGACCATCGAAGCAACAGCCGCCGCAAAGGATTCCTTCCTGGCCGAAATGGTCCGGCTGATGGAAGCCGCCGAGGGCGGTCGCGCGCATTATCGCAGGATCGCCGACCGCGTTTCAGCGCTCTATGCTCCAGTGGTCCATCTGACATCCTTGGTGACGTTCCTTGGCTGGATGGCGGCGACCGGCGATTGGCACCAGGCTGTAACGATCGCCATCGCCGTTCTCATCATCACCTGCCCGTGTGCGCTCGGTCTCGCCGTGCCGATCGTGCAGGTGGTCGCTGCGCGGCGTCTGTTCGAAAGCGGCGTCATGGTCAAGGATGGCTCGGCTATGGAGCGTCTGGCGGCGATCGACACGGCGGTGTTCGACAAGACAGGAACGCTTACGCTCGGACAGCCCCGGCTCGTCAACGCGTCGTCCATTGATCCGGCCATGCTGGCCATCGCAGGCGACATGGCCGTGCATTCCCGCCATCCGTTCTCAAGGGCCATAGCCGGCTCTGCGGGCTTTGCCGGTCAGCCGAAGCTCGAGTCCGTCAGCGAGCACCCTGGTTTCGGGATCGAAGCCACCGCCGCTGGCAGCACCTGGCGACTTGGCCGGCGCGGCTGGGCCGGGTGGAAGGCCCGAACCGCCGGCGAACGCGGATACGGCGGAACGGTTCTGACCAAAGATGGGATCATTGTCGCGTCTTTTGTCTTCGAGGACGCGCTGCGTGCAGACGCCAGAGAGGCCATCGAGCAATTGAACAACGCCTGCATCTCCGTGGAAATGCTGTCTGGCGATACCGCAGCTGCCTGCGGCGAGGTCGCGGCGATGTTGGGCATCCATCACTTTGTTCCGGCGCTGCTTCCTTCGGGCAAGGTCGAGCATATCGAAACGCTGTCGAAGGACGGCCACAAGGTGCTGATGGTTGGCGACGGCCTCAACGACACCCCTGCGCTGGGCGCGGCACACGTCTCGATCGCTCCAGCCACGGCGGCCGATGTTGGCCGCAAAGCAGCGGATTTCGTGTTCCTGCGCGAAAGCCTTTCGGCAGTATCCCTTGCCCTCGACGTCTCGCGAAAGGCCGGACAACTGATCCGGCAAAACATCGCCATAGCAATTGTCTACAATGCTGTTGCCGTGCCTATCGCCATCCTGGGGCACGTCACTCCGCTGATCGCCGCAATCGCGATGTCGGCTTCGTCACTGCTTGTCATTGGCAATGCGCTGAGGCTGCAAGGCATTGCCGCGAGCCCAACGCAGACGGTTCGTACGCGGGGCAAACGTCCCAGTATCGGCGCATTGGCACGATTGTCATGACGACGCTTATCTATCTCATGCCCGTAGCTCTGTTTCTCGGCGCGCTGGGTCTGTCCGGCTTCCTGTGGGCCTTGAGGAGCGGTCAATACGAGGATCTCGACGGAGCCGCCGAGCGGATCCTCATTGACCGGGACGAGAGGCCGGAACGCTGATTCCGTCACCCGAGGGCCTGCGTCGCCCATTCCGCCATGCAAGCGGCCGATGCCACGAAGTACCTCCCACGGCCGCACGAGCGCTGGCGATGTACGTGTTCCAAGTGCAACGGAGCGGATAGACCGGCGGCGCGGGTTTGTCGTGTCTGGCTGACCCAGATCAGTGCTGTCTCCCCACCGCCCTGATTAATGGACGAGTCTTTTCAAGGGGAGAACGCATGTCTAGCCGGACGGAAGCTGAGCGGTATCAGGTGCTGGCCGTGTTCGCCGGGGCGCCGGCATTGTCGAAGCCGTGAGCAGGCCGGCGCATGTCATTGCGATGCGTTCGAATGAGCGAGTTCAAGCCAGTTCGGTTCGTTGATGTCGCGCTGGAGGGGCAATTCTGGCGCGAGCGGCTGGAGACGGTGCTGACACGGACCATTCCCAGCCAGCACGTCCAGCTTGGCAAGCAAGGTGTATTGCTGTCCCTCACACTGCCGAACCAGTCGCTGCCACTGAGCGTCCCAGGCAACGAGCACGATTTCGGGCAGGTGTTCTGGGATTCCGACGCCGGCAAGTGGATAGAAGCAGCATCCTACGCGCTGTCACACAGGCGTGATCCCGACATCGAGGCATGGATCGAAAACATTGTCGATGATCTCGAAAAGGCGCAGGCTCCCGACGGTTATCTAAACTGCTGGTACCTGCAGCGCGAGCCCGACAAGCGCTGGACCAACCTGCGCGACAATCACGAACTCTACAATCTTGGACATCTGCTCGAGGGCGGTATCGCCTACTTCCTCGCGACGGGCCGGCGCCGGCTCCTGGACATCCTTGAGCGGTATGTTGACCATGTGCGCAAGACATTCGGCCCGAACCCCGGCCAGAAGCGCGGCTATTGCGGCCATCAGGAAATCGAGCTGGCCCTCGTTAAGCTCTATCGCTTGACTGGAGACAGAATGCATCTCGACCTCGCGGCCTATTTCATGAATGAGCGCGGGCGTCAGCCGCACTACTTCGATCAGGAAGCGGTCGCGCGCGGGGAGAACCCCAGGGATTTCAGGGCGAAAAGATATGAGTACAACCAGTCGCACAGGCCGGTGCGCGAGCAAACTAAGGTGGTCGGACATGCGGTCCGAGCGATGTACATGCTTTCTGCCATGGCCGACCTCGCGGCGGAACTGAATGACGACAGCCTCAAGAAAGCATGCGAGGTGCTCTGGGCCGACGTCATCTCCTCGAAAATCTACATCACGTCCGGCTTGGGTCCGGCTGCCGCGAATGAAGGCTTTACTGAGGATCACGACCTGCCGAACGATACGGCGTATGCGGAGACCTGCGCCTCGGTAGGCCTGATCTTCTGGGCACATCGCATGCTGCATCTCGAACTCGACGGCCGATACGCCGACGTTCTGGAACAGGCGTTGTTCAACGGCGCGCTGACCGGCCTTTCGCGCGATGGCGAGCGCTATTTCTACTCCAATCCGCTCGAGAGCGATGGGCGACGCAGCAGATGGGCCTGGCACTCATGCCCATGCTGCACGATGAATTCGTCTCGTTTGATTGCTTCGATCGGAGGCTATTTCGTCTCGGCCAGTGAAAACGCAATCGCCTTCCATCTCTACGGCGGCGTTTCGACGAACATTCAACTCGCTACGGGCAATGTGTTCCTGCGGGAAACCAGCGCCTATCCATTTTTCGGCTCGATCAGGATCGAGGTCAGCCCTGACGCGCCGGCCGAGTTCACGATCAACCTCCGCATTCCCGGTTGGGCTCATGAAGCCGAAGCTTCGGTCGGGGGATGTGCAGTCGACGTGACGGCATGCACCAGAAATGGCTATCTTGCGATCTCGCGGCTATGGAATGCCGGAGACACCATCGCCCTCGAACTACCGATTTCTCCCGAGCGCATCTATGCTCATCCCTCGGTCAAGCAGGATATCGGCCGGGTGGCGCTTAAGCGCGGACCATTGGTTTATTGCGTTGAAGAGGTCGACAATCCCGGGGCGCCCGTGCAGCAGCTCACACTACCGCGAGAGTCCAAGATCGAAACGATGGAACGGGGCGATCTTTTCGATGGCGTGGTCACGCTGACTGCCTCCGCGCAGCGCGTCGAAGACCAAGGCTGGGGAGACAGCCTATACAGAAATACGCCCCCCATCGCTTCGGACTGCCGGCTAACCGCCCTGCCATACTATCTCTGGAACAATCGGGCAAAAGGCTCGATGCAAGTGTGGCTGCTGGAAAGCTGAATGGCCGAGGTGAGAAACCCGTTGGTTGGCTGGCTATCTGCCCAGGTGAGCGGAGTATGCCAAAGTTTTGTTTGCAGGAGTGAACGGATGTCGCGATTTCGCCTATTGACGATCTTCATGTCGGGAATGCTGGGAACGGCGACGTTGCCGGATCCAGTCGCCTCGGCACCAGTCCTCAACCCCGCCAATCGCAATGGGCTGGTCGAGCAGAACGAATTACTGATGCTGGAGAACAGGCTGCGGCGGCAGCAATATCAGCAGCAGCAGCAGCAGTTCCGTTCCCAGGATCGCGAGATCGCGCCGCAGCAACGGCCCGATCGACCGCTTACTTGCCAGCTACAGCCGTCAAGCAACGGCTTTGTGAGCATCTGCCGCTGATGAGGCGGCTTGCCACTTATTTAGGCGGCCATAGCTTGTGCGCGTCGTGCTTAACTGGCATCAGAGGCGTTTTTTGATTTCGCAGCTCGTGCTTGGGCACTGGAGAGCCTACGCGATGGCGCCACGCTGATGGCCGACTCCGATGACAGCTTCGACATCATTGTCGTTGGAGCGGGGCCGGTCGGACTTTGCTTCGCCGCATCACTCGCTCAAAGCCAACTCAAGGTCGCAGTTGTCGAACAGAACCCAATTGATACTCTCGCCAATCCGCCTTTTGACGGCCGCGAAATCGCGCTGACCCACGCCTCGATCAGAATCCTTCGCGAGATCGGCGCCTGGGATGCCATCCCCGCTTCGGACAAATCACAGCTTCACGGCGCGCGCGTGCTCAACGGTTCGAGCCCTTTCGCTCTGCGTTTCGATCCTCCCAGCGGGTCTGGAGAACCCCTCGGAGTTTTGGTCCCAAATTGCCGGATCCGCGACGCGCTGTTCAAGACAATCCACGTGCAGAATCACGCGCGGCTGCTGTGCGGCCACTCGGTCGTAGATGCAACAACCAGCCACACAGGAGCACTCGTAACGCTGTCTAATGGCGTGCAGTTGAACGCTAGCCTTGTGGTTGCCGCCGATTCACGTCTGTCGGCCACTCGTGATCTGCTCGGCATAGGCGCCGATATCAATCGGCTTGGCTACTCGATGCTAATATGCCGGGTGCGGCATGAGCGCCCCCACCACCAGGTGGCAATCGAATGGTTCGATCACCATCAGACGATAGCGATGTTGCCCCTGGCGGAGGGAGTGTCGTCGCTGCTGCTCACCCTGCGCTCAAACGAGGCCGATAGACTGCTTGCCTTCAGCGACCATTTGTTTCTGAGGGAATTGACGAACCGGTGTCGAGGGCGCCTTGGAAAAATGACCTTGGCAAGCAAGCGCCATACCTATCCGCTGGTCACGACTTGGGCGCACAAATTCCGAGCTCCCAGCGCCGCACTCATCGGCGACGCTGCCATCGGCATGCACCCGGTGACTGCGCATGGTTTCAACATCGGTATCAGCGGCCAGAAGCAACTCGCCTATGGAATCCTAACAGCATGTCGCGACGGTCGCGAGATTGCCGATCCCGACATGCTGCACGGATACGAAAGGTGGCTGCGCCTGTCAGCGGCGCCGCTCTTCCACGGCACGAACATTCTCGTCGGACTCTACTCAAGCGAGCACCCGGCGGCACGGCTTGCACGACATGTGGGGCTTCGGTTCGCCCAACATGCCCCCTTTATGCGGCATGGCATTTCGGCCATGCTTAGGCGATGAAACCGTACCAGCAGCTTTGGACCTTGCGCGATGAAAGAGGGCCTCATTCGCCGGAGTAATCGCTGCCCCTGCACGCAGAGGCGGCAGCTTCCCGCGGCAGGCCCTAAATGTCGCCCCGAAGAGGTATTGTCACCGCGCGAATTGGAAGCCGGCGATATCGACGACATAGTTCTGAATGGTCTGGCGGCAAAGACCTCCCAGCAACGATGTTCGAAATCGAGATTACCGAAGAATCCCCAGTGGACCCGGACAGAGTAGATGAAAAGCTCGGGCGCCTTTCACATGCCGGCATTTCCATCGCGCTCGATGACTTCGGCACCGGCTTTTCCACGTTGGCATCTCTCAAGGACAGTCGGATACGCAAGGTGAAAATAGACCAAGGCTTCATTCGCGGCCTAGCCAAGTCTCGGGAGGACCGGCTGCTTGTCAAAACGGTGATCGATTGGTCGGGCGCTCGGGATCGATGTCATGGCCGAGGGCGTCGAAACAGAGGCAGACCGGCAAATTCTGCACAAGCTTGGCTGCAGAACCGCTCAGGGCGTCCTATTCTCCAAGGCGGTGCCTCTAAGCCAGGCGATTGAATTGGCACTAAAAGAGCACGCGAAGCAATGTTGATCGCCGCCGTCATCAGTCACTGCATCGAGCAGAGCAGTCACTGCATCGAGCAGAGCGTAAAAGGACCGATGGGCCGGGCGAGGCGGAAATGGGAAACACGTTGATCACTGGCGTGCCATACGCTGTTCGTGGCGCAGGTTAGGTTTTCCAGGGTGGCAAGTCGCCTCCAGTCCGCGATTCACTTCGGTTACGCCGATCATGATGTCCGGAAGCAAAGGGAAGGCTTAGAAGGGTAGTCCGCTTGCTCAGGTCAGACGAATCCCAGTTGTTGGGCGGTCTGGAACAAAGCGAGCAGCATGATCAGGCAGCCGACGAGCCGCAAAAGCGTCCGCTCGGCAATCGCCTTGAGCACCCATCCGGCAAGCGGAGCGGCGACTATGCCGCCCACGATCAGCCCCAGCACCGAGCTTGCATGTGTCGACAGCGCCCCCGCTTCCTGCCAGTGCCCACTGACGAGCGCGACGATGAAGGTGACGGACACCGCTAGCGTGATCAGGAACTCGGCCGCATTGACAGTGCCGATCACGTAGCGGGGCGGCGCGCCGGCGCCGAGCAATCCGGTCACGACCATCGGGCCCCATCCGCCGCCACCTGCGGCGTCGAGGAAGCCGCCTACAGTACCCAGCGGCGCCACAAGACGGGTAGGAACCGGATTGCTGGGGATCTTGCGGAACGACCGGAGGAACAGCCAGAGCCCGATCACAGCGAGATAGGTCGTGACGTAGGGCTTCACCA
Organism: Mesorhizobium sp. WSM4850; assembly: GCF_055811735.1. Lineage (NCBI taxonomy): Bacteria > Pseudomonadati > Pseudomonadota > Alphaproteobacteria > Hyphomicrobiales > Phyllobacteriaceae > Mesorhizobium > Mesorhizobium sp. WSM4850. Next base: position 63,555 of record NZ_JBVVPV010000015.1, read on the forward strand.
TGTCGCCGTCGAACGAGGTCAGCACGAAGGCGCCGAGGCAGCCGCCGAGAATGCCGAAAGGAGCAAGCCGCCAGAACAGCTTCCAGTCGATATTGCGGTGGTAGTGGTGCGCCGTGCCGGAAGCGGCCGTGGTGAACACTTCCGCCGCGTGTACCGCGGCGGAAGCCTGCGCCGGCGGAACACCGAAGGAGAGCAGCACGGTGGAGGAGATCGCGCCATAGGCCATGCCTAACGCGCCGTCAACCGCCTGGGCGAGGAAGCCGACAATGGCGAACAGAATGAAGTCAGTCATGGTGTCCGCCGTGAACGTGCCGCCGTATGTAGCCTTGTGGATGTGGCATCCGGCTTGGCTCCGAGTCAGAGAAAAGGGCGGCATCGCTGCCGCCCATCGAGATTGTTGAAGTGCGTGGACCTTAGAAATCCATACCGCCCATACCGCCCATACCGCCCATGCCACCCATGCCGCCGCCGCCCATGCCGCCTGGCATGCCGCCGCCAGCCGACTCCTTCTTCGGAGCCTCCGCGATCATGGCTTCGGTGGTGACCAGCAGGCCGGCGACCGAGGCCGCGTCCTGGAGAGCCGTGCGCACGACCTTGACCGGATCGACGATACCCATGGCGATCATGTCGCCATATTCGCCGGTCTGGGCGTTGAAGCCGAAGGTCGGGCCCTTGTTCTCGAGAATCTTGCCGGCAACGATCGATGCTTCCGCACCGGCGTTGGCCGCGATCTGGCGGGCCGGAGCCTGCAGCGCGCGACGCACGATGGCGATGCCAGCGGTCTGGTCGGAGTTGGCGCCGACAGCCTTGATGCTCAGCGAAGCGCGCAGCAGTGCGACGCCGCCGCCGGGAACGATGCCCTCTTCGACGGCCGCGCGGGTCGCGTTGAGGGCGTCGTCGACGCGGTCCTTCTTTTCCTTGACTTCGATCTCGGTCGCACCGCCGACGCGGATGACGGCAACGCCGCCCGCCAGCTTGGCGAGACGTTCCTGCAGCTTCTCCTTGTCGTAGTCCGAGGTGGTCTCCTCGATCTGCTGCTTGATCTGGGCGACGCGGCCCTGGATCTCGGCCTTCTTGCCGGCGCCGTCGACGATGGTGGTGTTCTCCTTGGAGATCGACACCTTCTTGGCGCGGCCGAGCATGTTGAGGCCGACATTTTCGAGCTTGATGCCGAGGTCTTCGGAAATGACCTGGCCACCGGTGAGGATGGCGATGTCTTCCAGCATGGCCTTGCGGCGATCACCGAAGCCCGGCGCCTTGACGGCGGCGATCTTCAGGCCGCCACGCAGCTTGTTGACGACCAGCGTGGCCAGGGCCTCGCCTTCGACGTCTTCCGAGATGATGACCAGCGGCTTCGAGGTCTGCACGACAGCCTCGAGGATCGGCAGCATGGCCTGCAGGTTGGAGAGCTTCTTCTCGTGGAGAAGGATGTAGGCGTCTTCCAGATCCGCAACCATCTTGTCGGCGTTGGTGACGAAGTAGGGCGAGAGATAGCCGCGGTCGAACTGCATGCCTTCGACGACTTCGAGTTCGGTCTCGGCGGTCTTGGCTTCCTCGACCGTGATGACGCCCTCATTGCCGACCTTCTGCATCGCTTCGGCGATCATCGAGCCGACCGAAGCATCGCCATTGCCGGCGATGGTGCCGACCTGGGCAACCTCTTCCGAGGTCTTGATCTTCTTGGCGTTCTTGATCAGCGTCGAGACGACGTCGCTGACCGCGAGGTCGATGCCGCGCTTCAGGTCCATCGGGTTCATGCCGGCGGCAACCGCCTTGTGGCCTTCCTGGACGATCGACTGCGCCAGAACGGTCGCGGTCGTGGTGCCGTCGCCGGCGATGTCGTTGGTCTTCGAAGCAACTTCGCGGACCATCTGCGCGCCCATGTTCTCGAACTTGTCGGAAAGTTCGATTTCCTTGGCGACGGTGACGCCGTCCTTGGTGATGCGCGGTGCGCCGAACGACTTGTCGAGGACCACGTTGCGGCCCTTGGGGCCGAGCGTGACCTTCACTGCGTCGGCGAGGATGTTGACGCCGCGCAGCATGCGCTCACGGGCATCGCGAGAAAATTTTACGTCTTTGGCAGCCATTTTTAGCTCCTGGCAGGGGCTTGAATTGAGCCCTGGGATTTAAGTGATGGTGAGGCCGATATTCAGCCGATGATGCCCATGATGTCGGATTCCTTCATGATCAGAAGGTCTTCGCCATTGAGCTTGACTTCGGTGCCCGACCACTTGCCGAACAGGATGCGATCGCCGGCCTTGACGTCCAGCGGGACGAGCTTGCCGGCTTCGTCGCGGGCGCCGGAACCAACGGCGATGATCTCGCCTTCCTGCGGCTTTTCCTTCGCCGTGTCGGGGATGATGATCCCGCCGGCAGTCTTGGATTCGGATTCAACCCGGCGTACGACCACGCGGTCATGAAGCGGGCGGAACTTCGACTTTGCCATTTTTTATTCCTCGGTGAGAATGGTGAGAATAGTTCCTCCGTCCGGCGGCGCCGGACAAACCTATAAGCCCGGCGGCGCCGGACCTACGCTTAGCACTCACCAATGGCGAGTGCTAACGTGGCGGTGAGATAAGCCGGTGGCTGGCGAGAGTCAAGGCGCTGAGTGAGCTGATCGACAGCCGCAGCCTGCTTCGAACTGATACTTGACTAAGTCAACTAAATGGTTGATCTTGTGCTGGCAGGAGATGCCATGACGATTCATCATCAACCCGGCAGGGAGCGGATCGATGCGGTGCGGGGCTTCAACCGCTTCTACACCCGCCAGATCGGGCTGCTCGATGAAGGGCTGCTGAAAAGCGCCTTCTCGCTGACCGAGGCTCGGGTGCTCTATGAACTGGCGCATCGCGATGGCCTGACCGCCACCGATCTTGCGCGCGATCTCGGTCTCGACCCCGGCTATCTCAGCCGGTTGCTGAAAAAATTCGAGGAGCGTGGTCTGGTCGAGCGCGTGGCGACGCGAGCCGATGCGCGGCGCTCGTCGATTGCGCTGACGCCGGCGGGAAGAGCGGCGTTCGCGCCGCTGAACCAGGGTTCGCACGATCAGGTCGCGGCCCTGCTCGAGCGGCTTTCCGCACCGGAACAGGACAGGCTGGTCAAGGCGATGCAGACGGTGCAGCATCTACTGGGCGAGAGTGCAGAGCCCAAGGTCCTTTACATGCTGCGGTCCTTGCAGGTCGGCGACATCGGCTGGATCATCCATCGCCAGGGCCTGCTCTACGCGCAGGAATATGGCTGGGACGAAACTTATGAGGCGCTGGTCGCCGAAATCCTCGGCGCTTTCGCCAAATCCTACGATCCGAAATGGGAACGCAGCTGGATCGCCGAGCGGGAAGGGGAAGTCGTCGGCTCGGTCTTCGTCGTGCGCCAGTCGGACGCGGTGGCGAAGCTGCGCCTGCTCTACGTCGAACCCTCGGCGCGCGGTCTCGGCATCGGCAGGCGGCTGGTCGAGGAATGCATCCGCTTTGCCCGTGCCAAGGGCTACAAGAAATTGACGCTGTGGACCAACGACGTGCTCACCTCAGCGCGCCGCATCTACGAGGCGGCCGGGTTCAAGCTGGCCAATCAGGAACGCCACCACGCCTTCGGCAAGGATCTGGTCGGCCAGAACTGGAACCTGGAGTTGTAGCGTCTTTCCCTACTCCCCTTGTGGGACAAGGGGAGTAGGCAAGATAAGGCGGAGCGCCTCGACACTAGTCTCCAACACAAGTTGAAAACTGGCCCTTCCTCACCCGACCGGTATCCAGACTTCCAGCCCGCCATTGCCGCTGCGCGGATCGAATTCGGGGCCGTAGCGCTCGAATTCGGGCGCGTCGGCAATCTTGTGCCCGGAGGCCGGCAGCCATTTGTTCCAGATCGTGTTGACCGTGCGGCGGATGGTCGAGATGTGGCCACGATGGGCGAACACGGCGTATTTCTGCATCGGCACGCGTACGCGCGAAAACTCCTTCGGCAGGTCCGAAAAATCGGACACCTCGACGCCGGCGATATAGTCGAAATTGCCTGCATCGTCGCCGTTGACGCAGACGCCATAGGCGACGTCGCCGACCTCGCCTGGAATGTTGCCGATATAGGGGCCGAACCGCTGCCACTGCATCGGGATGCCGGCGCTGGTTTCGCAGCTGTAGCGCTCGCCGAGACCGGCGATGAGGAACGGCCGGCTGGTTTCGAAACGCGGCGGCTCGAGATTGGTGAGGAAGGACTGGTCCATCAGGATCGGCTCCACGAGATCGAGGTTTTTGAGCGAGCCTTGCGCGCGCACCAGTTCCGGCGTGGTGCCGAACTGGTCGCGGAAGGCACGGGTGAAAGCCTCATGCGAGGCATAGCCGGCGTCGAGCGCGACCGAGAGGATGTCCGGTGCGCCGGCGGCGAGCCTGCGCGCCGCCTCGGTCAGGCGGCGAGAACGCAGGTAGCCCATCACCGAACGTCCGGTCGCCGCACCGAAAGCCCGCGTCACGTGAAAGCGCGACACGCCGCTGCTGTTGGCGACATCGTCGAGCGAGATGGCCTCCGGCAGATGGCTTTCGACGAACCACAGCGCTTTCTCGGTCGGGTTCATATGGCTCCTCGCTGTGGGACTGCGCATTGGCCAGGTCATGGTATCGCTTACTGGTGGAGGCAGTTTGATCGAAATTGCGCACCGCGCAATGCGACGGTGATCGGCAAGCCGAAAGCGTTGGGCGAAGGGGTTGACAGGCGCAGGCGTTGTCTTTTAAGTAGTAACGTTATTACATTACGAGATTCGGTATGCTCGTTCTGACAAGACCATTGCTCGCGGGGCACTCCGGAACCCGGAAATTTATTGCGCTGGGATTGGCGGAAAACTAGGGTGGCTGACTGATGGTCCCCAAGCCGAAAGGCGAGGGGTGAAAAGGGAACACGGTGAGATCTTCGGATCGAGGCCGTGGCTGCCCCCGCAACTGTAAGCGGCGAGCAAAATCCGAAATGCCACTGGCCAAGGCTGGGAAGGCAGGATGGCGCAAGGACCCGCGAGCCAGGAGACCTGCCATCGCACGAGTTGACCGGACGGGGTGTGCCGGGAGGAGACGTGGACATCGGTCTTGTCGGCCGGTCCAGCTTCCTTCCGTCGCCATTTGAGAAAGTGACGGTAAGTTGGATGCCTGCCAGCCTCTTCTTGAAGCGCGTGAACTGAGCGCCACGGCGAATGGCCAGCGCCTGGTCAGTGCGGTCAGCCTTTCCGTCGCGGCGGGAGACCGCCTCGCCATCATCGGTCCCAACGGCGCCGGCAAGACGACGCTGCTGCGCATGCTATGCGGCACGCTGCGTCCGAGCGCGGGAGGTGTGAGATTTTCCGGACGCCGGCTGGAGACATTTCCGGCCGCCGAGCGGGCGCTGCACATGGCGGTCGTCGGCCAGACCGATCAGCCCGATCCGCGGCTTGCCGTGATCGACTACGTCGGACTTGGGCGGGTCCCGCATGCCGGCTGGCGACGCAGGAGCGAGCAACGCGACGTCGTCGTCGAAGCGCTTCGCAGAACTGGCCTGCTGCCGCTGCTCGGCCGCACGATCGGCTCGCTGTCGGGTGGTGAGCGGCAACGCGCCCAGTTGGCGCGCGCCATCGCCCAGGAGCCGAAAATCCTGTTCCTCGATGAACCGACCAATCATCTCGATCCGCGCGCCCGCAGCGAACTTCTCGAACTCGTATCGCAGCTTGGCATGACCGTCGTGGCGGTGCTGCATGATCTGTCGCTGGTCACGCCATTTGCCACCAGGGTCGCGGTGATGAACGAGGCCCGGCTGCAGGCACTCGCCGGTCCGCGCGAGGCGCTGACCAAGCAGTTGATCCGCGAGATTTTCGGCGTCGACGTGCTTCGGCTGCGCCATCCGACCGAAGACCGCGAACTCACGGTGTTCGAAGTCCCGAACCGTGCCTCTTCTGATCTAACCAAGGAGCAACATCCGTGAAACGCCTCGCACTGTCTTTTGCCTCTCTGCTGCTTGCCCAGACCGCCTTCGCTTTCCCGGTAACAGTCGACAGCTGCGGTACGCCGCTGACGTTCGACGCCGCGCCGAAGCGTGCCGTCATCCAGGATATGAACATGGCCGAGATGGCCTTCGCGCTGGGGCTGCAACCGTCGATCGTCGGCCTGACCGGCATCACCGGATGGTACAAGGTCGGTCCGGAATTCAAGGCCAAGCAGGGCGCGATCCCTGAACTTGCGCCGAAATACCCGGCGCTCGAAAACCTGGTCGCGGTCGAGCCCGATTTCTTCTTCGCCGGCTGGTATTACGGTATGAAGCCGGGCGGCGAGGTAACGCCAGATACGCTGGCGCCGCACGGCGTCAAGACGCTGGTGCTGACGGAAAGCTGCGTCCATCTCGACAACAACCGCCCCGCCGCCTCGATGGACCTGCTCTACGGCGACATCGAAAAGCTGGGCAGGATTTTCGGCAAGCAAGCCAAGGCGGAAAAACTCGTTTCAGGCTGGAAAGCGCAACTCGCCGATATCACGGCAAAGGCCGGCGACCGCGAGCGGACGCGGGTGTTTCTCTACGACTCCGGCGAAGACAAACCCTTCACATCAGGCAAGTTCGCGATCCCCAGCGCCATGATCGCCGCTGCCGGCGGCGACAACATCATGGCCGACATGCAGACGAACTGGGGCAACACGGACTGGGAAACGGTCGCTTCCCGCAATCCGCAGTTCCTGATCCTGCTCGACTACCAGGACGGCGGCGGTTACAGGAAACTGCTCGACTTCCTCAAAGTCCATCCGGCAATGAAGGAGACCGATGCGGTCAGGAGCGAGCGCTTCGTCGCGCTGCGCTATGCCGAGCTGACGCCCGGACCTGCTAACATCGAGGCGATCGGCAAGATCGCCAGCGCGATGCACCCGGAAGCCTTCTGAGCTTGCGCCACAGGGCGTTCGAATTGGCCATGGCAGCAGGAGCGGCAGCAATCGCCGCTCTTGCTCTGCTGTCGATCGCCTATGGATCGACAGTCATAGGGTTGAGCGACGTGATTGCTGCGCTCGGACATGCGGCCGGGCTGGACGGAGACCTCGTGCCCGGCTCAGTCGGCAATATCCCGGTCGCCAAGATCCCGGTTGCCAAGATTGTCGTCGATCTCAGGCTGCCGCGCACCATCATGGCGATCTGTGTCGGCGCAGGGCTGGGCGTCATCGGCGCGCTGCTGCAGACGGTAACCCGAAACGATCTCGCCGATCCATTCCTGTTCGGGCTGTCCTCCGGTGCCGCGGCCGGCGCTGTTTCCGTCATCACCATTTTTGGCGACCGTTTCGGCATCTGGACGTTGCCGGTTGCCGCCTTCACCGGCGGCATTTTGGCCGCCGGCATCGTGCTTTTGCTGGTTTCGCGGGTGAGGGGGCAAGGCCCCGAACGGCTGATACTGGCCGGGCTTGCCGTCTCGTTCATGTTCATCGCCCTGACCAACTATCTCGTCTTCGCCGGAGACCAGCGCGCCGCTCACTCGGTTTTGTTCTGGACCATGGGCGGGCTCGGCCTAGCGCGATGGGACAATGTCGGGCTGGCTGCTCTTGGCGCGTGCACCATTCTTGCTTATGGCCTGTGGAACCATCGCAAGCTCGACGCCTTCCTGGCCGGCGAGAATGCTGCCGAAAGCCTCGGCGTGCCGGTTGTGCGGATGCGCAGGACGGCGTTTCTCGTCGCTGCCTTCTCGACGGCGATCCTGGTCTCGGTCGTAGGTGTCATCGGTTTCGTCGGGCTGATGATCCCGCATCTGTCCCGGCCCCTGGCCGGCCCGTTGCATCTGCGCCTGATTGCAAGCTGCGCCCTCTTCGGAGCGGTGCTGCTGCTAGCAAGTGACCTTCTGGCGCGCACGCTGCTGCCGCCGCAGGAACTGCCGATCGGCATCATCACCAGTTCGGTCGGCGCTTTCTTCGTGGTCACCATGCTCATTCGCAATCGTTCATGATGGGCTGCCATGCACACTTGCCGGCTTCTGGCACAATGCCGAGTCTTTGGACTGACCTCTGGGACCGGCGCAGCGCGCCGAACCGCCCGTCGAGATTTTCACCGGCAGGATCGGCCATCATGTGCGATGGGCCTGCACGAGATTGGCTCCACCTTCTCCCCTTGTGGGCCCCCTTGTGGGAGAAGGTGGCCGCGAAGCGGCCGGATGAGGGGTGCTCCAGCTTGGAACCGACAGCGCTCCGGCCAGCACCCTCAACCGTCTCGGCGCTGCGCGCCGATCCACCTTCTCCCACAAGGGGAGAAGGCAAGAACTGCGCCATGCCCCGGCATCGACCCGGTTCACATGCCATTAGTATATCTGGACCACTATGCGGTCGCTTAGCTTGCAGCGAGCTTTCCTTGCTTTGCGCCAGGCGCCGAACCGGAGGAACTGTGTTTGGTCACGAAATCATCGAGGCAAGCCGCCCAGGCGCCCGAATCGACCGAGCTTGCCACGCTGGCGAAACTGGCGGGCTCCTCGTACGAGACGCTCGAGCGCGAACTCAGGGCTACGATCGCAACACTCGAGCAACAGGCGCTGCGATTCGAGACGGCGATCGACAACATCTCGCAAGGCATCTGCTTTTTCGACGCCGCTGAACGGCTGATCCTGTGCAACCGCCGCTATGCGGAAATTTACCGCATCGCGCCCGAACACTTGCGCCCCGGCCGGACGCTGGGCGAAATCGTCGAACGCCGCATCGCTGCCGGGACATCCGCGATGGCCAGCGACGCTTATCTCGCATTCGCCCGAGCGGTCAATTCGGGCACGACCCTGAGAAACTGGACCGCCAATCTCACCGACGGCCGGACAATTCAGATCTGCCATCAGCCGATGCCTGACGGCGGATGGGTGGCCACGCATGAGGACATAACGGAACTCACCGCCAATCGCCTGATCGTCGACGAGCGCATCTCGCTGCAAACGCTGATCGACTGGGTGCCCGACTACCTGTGGGTGAAGGACACCGAAAGCCGCTTCGTCGTCGCCAACAGGGCCATTGCTTCCGACAGCGGCAAGGCCAAAACCAGTGACATGATCGGTTTGACCGATTCCGATCTTCATGCCCCCGACCTTGCGCAGAAGTTTCGCGCCATCGAGCAAGGCGTGCTGCGCAGCGGACAGCCGATGATCGATGAGGAAGAGTTCGTTGTCGATGCGTCAGGCGCCGGCAAATGGTTTTCGTCGACGAAGGTGCCGTTGCGCAATGTTCAAAACGATATCTTCGGTCTGGTCGGCATCGCCCACGACATCACCGCCCGCAAGCAAGCGGACACCCTTCGAGACGGGCAGGCGCAGATACTGGAAATGATCGCGACGAGCGCCCCGCTCGAAGATGTGCTCGACTGCCTCATGCGCCTCGCCGAGTCTCAGTTGACGGGGATATTCGGTTCCGTCCTGTTGCTCGACAAGGATGGCAGCCACTTGCGGCACGGCGCCGCGCCGAGCTTGGCAAAGGCCTATACGAGCGCCATCGACGGGATCGCCGTCGGCCCCAAAATGGGATCCTGCGGAACCGCTGCCTACCGGCGCGAGCCAGTCATTGTCGCGGACATCATGCACGACCCGCTTTGGCACGATCACTGCGAATTGGCGGCGGCCTATGGCTACCGTTCGTGCTGGTCGACCCCGATCCTGTCGCACCAGGGCGCTGTGCTGGGCGCCTTTGCCATGTACTCGACGACCGTGCGCGAGCCGACCGCGGCCGAGACCCGGCTCATCGATTTCACGACGCGTATTGCCGGGATCGCCATCGAGCGCAAGCTGGCCGAAGATCGGATCCACTTCATGGCCAACCATGATGTGCTGACCGGACTGCCCAATCGCGCTCTGCTCGAGGACCGGCTTTCGCAGGCGATCCTCTACGCGCAGCGATACGATCGCTGGGTGACGGTGGTGTTCATCGATCTGGACAATTTCAAACTCGTCAATGACACGCTTGGCCACAATGCCGGGGACGAGCTGTTGAAGACCGTAGCCGGCCGTATCGTCGAGCGCGTAAGGGCGACCGATACGGTCGTGCGGCTTGGTGGCGACGAATTCGTCGTCGTTCTGTTCGATCAACCGACGAATGTCGATCTCATCTCCGAGACCCTGCAAGCAATTCGGGCGGCGATTGCAGAGCCGGTTCAGCTCGGAGCACATCGGCTGAGGGCGACGGCCAGTATCGGCATCGCCAGCTACCCCAAGGATGGGACCAACCCCGACACGCTGCTGGCCAATGCCGATGCGGCCATGTATCGCGCCAAGGAATTCGGCCGCGACAATTTCCAGTTCTACGCTCCCGAATTCAACACCAGAGCGCATGAGAAATTCGTGCTTCAGGAGGACTTGCGTAACGCCCTGGCCCGTTCGGAATTCACGCTGTTTTATCAGCCGCAGGTCGACCTTCGGTCGGGCCTCGTCTTTGCCGTCGAAGCGTTGCTTCGCTGGAATCATCCGACGCGGGGCATGATGGCACCGAACGCCTTCATTCCGACGGCCGAGGAGACAAGTCTGATCGTGCCGATCGGCGATTGGGTCCTGCACGAGGCCTGTCGGCAGAACAAGGCATGGCAGGATGCCGGCCTGCCGCCGATGACCGTCTGCGTGAATGTGTCGACGCGGCAATTCAGGGAAAAGAACCTGATCGGCCGCGTCGCCGATGCCCTGAAAGTCAGCGGTCTGGAGGCCAGATATCTCGAGCTGGAGGTGACCGAAAGCCTGATCATGCAGGATATCGACCTGGCGATCGCAACGATGAACCAGCTGCAAAACCTGGGCGTTCAGATCTCGATCGACGATTTCGGAACAGGCTACTCCAGCCTCAGTGCGCTCAAGACCTTTCCAGTGGCGCGGCTGAAAATCGACAAGTCGTTCATCAACGATATCGCTGCTGACGAAAACGACCAGGCTGTCGCCAGCGCCGTAATATCATTGGGTCAAAATTTGAATCTGAGGGTCATTGCCGAGGGCGTCGAGACGGACGATCAGGTGGCCTTCTTGCGCAAGAACAACTGCGATGAAATGCAGGGCTATCATTTCAGCGAGCCGGTTTCGGCCCCTGACATCGAGAAAATGCTCAGTGGCGAACCCATGGATTGACGGGTCGACCATGATCTCCTCAGCCAAGGCGGCATTGCCGCCAGCGCGGATTGCCCTGTGCCCGCGTTGCTATTTGCCCAGGACAAGGCTCCAGTAACGCCGCGAGCTGTCGCGGCCGTCCCGCACATAGGCCAGGCCGAAGCGGGTGAAGCGCGGGTCGAGCATGTTGCGGCGGTGGCCGGCCGAATGCATCCAGATGTCGAACAGCTTCTGCTGATCGAAACGGCCCTCGGCGATGTTTTCGGCGGCAGCACCGGCAATGCCGTTGCCCTTGACGCGCAAAGCAAATCCCTTGCCCCAGCCGGTCGAGTGGGTCATGCGGCCGCCGCGCGCCATATAGCCGGACTGCTGCAGGGCTGCCTGTTCGAGCTGACGGTCGGGAACAAGCGGTTCGAGGCCGGCTGAGGCGCGGATGCCCGCCAGCGTGCCGACGGCGGAGGCGGAGACCCCGGCGCCTTCGCCGGTGGGCAGCACAGTGGCGCAAGCGGCAAGCCCGGCCAGTGCGGCAAGGCCGGCAGCTCTAAGCAGCATTCGCCTGTTTGGCGTCGGGCGCATTTCGTCAGAGCGGGGTTCTAGGGATGGTTGATTGGCGGTGTCGGTGAGCGTCATGCCTGCCTGACATAGCGGCAATAGTGGCTTTTGCCGGGCAGGCGTTCAGAAATCTCGTTCGCTGCCGCCTTAGCCGTCCGCGAACCCCGCTGATGCGCGCTGCGGCGCGATATTCTCCAAGCTTGCCGCCCAACCACCCCGGTAGCCGCATTGCTCAAGGGCGCTCCTGGCGGCTATCTGGCAGACACCTGGCTGATCCCGGTATCGATCCAGGCACGCGTCTGTTCCAGAACTTCATCCGAAAGCGCGGGATCGTCGATAGCCCGGGCGAGGATCACTGCCCCCACCATCGCTGCCCAGCATCCGATCGCTGTGCGGCGTCTGTCTGCCGGATCCAACTCCGGCAGCGTCTTGCCGATACGGTCGATCTGCGAGCGAAGGCCTTCGGTCATGGCCGAGCGTGCAGCCGGGGTCTGATGGCGGATGTCCGCAACAAGGCCCGCTGTCGGGCAACCACCGGCGGCATTGTCGCGATGCCGGGGCGAAAGATAGGCATCTGCATAGGCGCGAAGGTCGCCCCCTCCGCTTGAGTCTGCGGCGATGACATGGGCAAGGGTTTGGGCGATCAGGTCGTCCTTCGAGCTGAAATGGCCATAGAAGCCGCCATGGGTGAGCCCAGCGGCTTTCATCACCTCCGCCACGCTGACCGCGTCGAACCCCTTGTCGCGAAACAGCCGGCTGGCAACATCCAGAATTCGGCGGCGGTTCTCCGCCATCTGTTCCCGACTGACCTTCATTTCAAAATCCTCCGCCGGCGCCGTTGACATTTACATGATGGGTATCATATTTACCTGCATTCATGATGATCGTCATGAATATAGAGTCCATCAGCGAAAAGAGCAATGCCATGACCATTCCGTCAGTCCTCATAACCGGCGCCTCCACCGGCATCGGAGCCGCCTATGCCGAGCGCTTTGCGCGCCGCGGGCACGACCTCGTGCTGGTTGCCCGTGACAACGCACGAATGGAGGCCTTGGCGGCCCGTCTAAGTCAGGAAAACGGCGTGGCGATCGATATCATCCAGGCGGATCTTACGCAGCCTGCCGAGCTTGCAGCGGTGGAGACGAGGCTGCGCGAGGACGCCAGCATCGGAATTCTCCTCAACAATGCCGGAACGGCCATCGGCGGAAGTTTTATCGAGCAGAGCACCGATGACGTAGCGCGGCTGGTTGCGCTCAATACGACCGCGCTTCTGCGGCTTGCCAGCGCCATTGCCCCGCGTCTTGCGGCGGCCGGCGAAGGTGCGATCGTCAACATCGGCTCCGTGGTCGGCCTGGCGCCGGAGTTCGGCATGACGGTCTACGGCGCAACAAAAGCCTTCGTGCTGTTTTTGTCGCAGGGACTCAGCCTCGAGCTCGCGCCGAAGGGTGTCTACGTCCAGGCCGTGCTTCCCGCCACGACGCGAACGGAGATCTGGGGACATGTCGGCGCCGACGTCAACACGCTTTCCAACGTGATGGAGGTCGACGATCTGGTGGATGCGGCGCTGGTCGGCTTCGACCGCCGCGAGCTGGTGACCATCCCGCCGCTACCTGATGCCGGGCAGTGGGACGCGCTTCAGGCCGCACGCCAGGCCATGCTTCCGAACTATCGGAACGAACATCCCGCCGAGCGGTACCGCACGGTCGCCTGAGCACCAACGATCCCGTTTCGATAGACGACCCGCCGCGGCGGGGACAAACAAAGGTGACCTATGACAAGCACAACGCTGTTTGAGCCCTATACTCTCGGCTCGCTGACCCTCTCCAATCGTATCGTCATGGCGCCGCTGACGCGCAATCGCGCTGGCCCGGGCTTCGTTCCAGGCGATCTCGCCGCGCAGTACTACGGCCAGCGCGCGTCGGCCGGCCTGCTGATTTCCGAGGCCACGCAGATCTCGCAGCAGGGACAGGGCTACCAGGACACGCCCGGCATCTACACCCAGGCGCAGATCGGCGGCTGGCGCAAGGTCACCGACGCCGTGCACGCCAAGGGCGGGCGGATTTTCCTGCAGCTCTGGCATGTCGGTCGCGTCTCGCACGTCGATCTGCAGGAGAACGGCGCCGCCCCCGTCGCGCCCTCGGCGATCCGGGCCGCGACCAAGACCTTCGTCGGCAACGGCTTTGTCGACGTTTCGGAGCCCCGCGCACTCGAACTGGATGAATTGCCGGGCATCGTGGAGGATTTCCGCAAAGCAGCTGCGAACGCCATCGAGGCCGGCTTCGATGGCGTCGAGATTCACGGCGCCAACGGCTATCTGCTGGACCAATTCGCCAAGGACGGCGCGAACCTCCGCACGGATGCTTATGGCGGATCGGTCGAGAACCGCGCCCGGCTGATGCTGGAGGTTGCGACTGCGGTGGTCGAGGAGATCGGCGCTGAGCGCACCGGCATCCGGATTTCGCCCATCTCGCCCGCCAACGGCGTCTCGAGCAGCGCTCCCCAGGCGCAGTTTGACTATATCGTCGATCAACTCGATGCTTTGGGCATCGTCTACATCCATGTCGTCGAGGGCGCCACGGGCGGATCGCGCGATGTCGCGCCGTTCGACTTCGGATCACTCCGCCGGCGCTTCAACAACACCTATATCGCCAATAACGGCTATGACCTTGAGCTCGCGGGGTCGCGGCTCGCCGAGGGCAAGGCGGATCTGTTCGCCTTCGGGCGCCCGTTCATCGCCAATCCCGACCTTGTGGAACGGCTGCAGACGCGCGCGCCGCTGGCCGTGTTCGATCAGGCGACGCTCTATGGCGGCGGCTCCGCCGGCTATACCGACTATCCCGCGATCGCCGCTTCAAGCCAGCCATGAGCCATCAGGGTGCCGCGCCCGCGCGGCCATCCCACGTCGATAGCAGCGCCGCCGCCATCGCCGGTGGGCAGCACGGTGGCGGCAAGGCGGCCTGCCTGACATAAACGCGATCCTGGCTGGCAAATAGATCGGGCGTGGATTGTTCCAGGCCCGATCGAGATCAGCGCTCGGGCAGTTCAGGCCCTCGGTATCCCCGGCAGGGGGGCGACCAGCTCGTCGTCCTCCCCGTCTGCCTCCTCGAACAGACCGGCCCCGTCAGCATCCGTTTCCCGCGGCCGCGTCGAGACCAGATCCTTCAGAGAGCCACCGGCGCCGGCGATGCCAGCTTCCTTCAGGAGCGCGTCGATCAGAGACTTGTTGCCGGTGAACTTCAGCAACTGATCGGCCAGATCGCCCGGACCCGAACGCCCGCCTTCGCCGCCCGAGCGACCGCCCGAAAATCCCGCCGTGTCGAACACGCGGATGCTATCGATACGGCTCGCCGGCTCCATCAGCGCCTTTAATGCTTCCGGCAGCATGGTGATCCGCGCCTGCGTCAGTTCAAGCTGGATCAGGCGGTCGGAGAGCAGGTTGCGCGCTTCGTTCGTCGCGCGGATGGTCGCGGCCTCCGCCTCGCCTTCCGCGATCACGCCTTCGGCGCGGACCTTCATCGCTTCCGCCGCCGCGCGGGCTTCTACCAGCGCCGCCTCGGCGCGGTCTTCCGCCGCTGCCTTTTCGGCGCTCGCGCCAACTGTCACTGACACAGCCTCAGATTCCGCCGCTTCCTGTGCTTGCAGAACGGCGATCTGCCTGGCACGGTCGGCGATTTCGCGTTCGCGCGCCGTCTGCACCTTTTCTTCAGCCGCAACCGTCAGCGCCTCGGCCTCGCGGGCCTTGGCTTCAGCCTGGCTGGTTTCCTGGCTCTTCTTGGCGATGGCCACCGCCATATTCTGGCGCGACAATTCAACCTCGCGCTCAGAGTTGATGCGCGCTTCTTCCTTGGCGCGCTGCGCTTCCGCCGCATGCTCGGCGATCTCGCGTTCGCGCGCGATCTGGGCGGCCTGTTCGGCGAGCTTCGCCGCTTCCTCGGCCTTGGCCATTTCGGAGCGGGTGGAGGCCTGCTTGGAGACTACGTCGCGCTCCTGCTCCAGCCGCGCCTCTTCCTCTTGCCGCTTCAACGCGTACTTTTCGCGCGAGGCGTTCAGGTCCTGCTCGGCAATCGCCACTTCGGTCTTCCGCGTCAC
This sequence comes from Mesorhizobium sp. WSM4850, assembly GCF_055811735.1. NCBI lineage: Bacteria > Pseudomonadati > Pseudomonadota > Alphaproteobacteria > Hyphomicrobiales > Phyllobacteriaceae > Mesorhizobium > Mesorhizobium sp. WSM4850. The sequence continues at coordinate 79,216 of NZ_JBVVPV010000015.1, forward strand.
CTCGTTGCGCTCCTTGCGGCGCTGTTCGGTGATGGTTGTCAGCTTGGCCAAACCGACGGCGTCGAAGGCGTTGGTTTCGTTGAAGAACTCACGCGGCGTCTGGTCGAGGCCCGTCAACGACACCGATTCCAGCTCCAGCCCGTTCGAGCGCAGATCGGTCTCGACTGCGTCCTGCACCGCCTTGACGAAGTCCGAGCGATTCTCATGCAGCTGATCGAGCGTGTTGCGCGCGGCGACGGAGCGCAGCGCGTCGACCAGCTTGGCTTCCACCAGATCCTGGATTGCCTTCGGGTCGTTGACACGGTCGCCCAGTGTCTGCGCAGCGAGGCCGATGCCGTCATCCGTGCCGTCGACGCGTACGTAAAACTCGGCACGGATGTCGACGCGCATGCGGTCAGAGGTGATGAAGGCGTCCTCGCGGCGGCGGTCGACCACCAGCTTGACGGTGTTGAGCTTGACCTTCGCCAGCGCATGCAAGATGGGCAGGATCAGCGCGCCGCCGTCTTTGACCACTCTGCGGCCGCCGACGCCGGTACGCACGAAGGCCTCGTCACGTTCGGCGCGCTGGTAGAGCCGCCCGAGCACAAAGCCGATCACCGCTATCACGAAGAGAACGATGCCGACCCAGATCAGAAATTGAACCATATTGTCCATAACTTGCCCCCAGATTTGAAAGTGTTTGATGTTCAGCTTTGCCCAAAGCTCTGGCTAGATGTGCTCCTCGAACGGCACTACCAGCCAGACACGACCGGGTCCCTCGGCGGCTTTCACCACCACGACCAAGGCGCCTTTCTCGATTTTCATTCCCGCGTCTGCGGGCCGCGCCCGCAGCGTATGCAATTCGCCATGCTCATCGCGCACCCGGATCGAGCCGGGCCGACCGTCGTCCAGCGGCCCGAGCGTGACCGTGCCGCGACGCCCGACCAGATGATCGTGGTTGACGGCGTAGCTCTCGTCCTGCGGCAGGAGATGAGCGATCCAGCCGCCGGTGATCTTCGTGACCATCACCGCCGCCGGCGCCGCGCCAAAAGCGTAGCTCCACGCCGGCAAGGCCGGGAAGATCTGCCACAGCATGATGCCGACCATGCCGAACGTGACCAGCAGAAGCAGTATCAGGATGGCGAAGGGTACCCGACCGAAATTCAACCAATCGAATACGTCGCCCAGATGTGTGGCGTCGAGGAGGTGGTCGACCGCGCCGTCTTCGCCGCCACCATGGTCAAAATGCCCGGCTCCAACAAAGAACAGGACGATCTGCAGGACACCCAGCAACATCCCTGCCAGCAATGGATAGAGATAGAGCGCCGGCGCGTGGAGAATTTCTGCCATCGGCGCTACTTTTTACCCTTGAGTTCGCTGCGCAGAGCCGCCAGCCGGTCGTCAATGCGGCGCTGGCGCCCAAATTCTTCGAGTTCGACAAGATCGTTGTCGCGCGGCTTGCCAGCGGGCAGGTCGGTCAGCCGCGCCACGCTGGAAAGCGCGGCCGCAATGCGATCCTCCGGTGCGGGTTTGCGGAACCCGCCGCCAGCGTTGCCTGCCGTGCCCGGGTTCTGCGCCTCGCGGGCGCGACGCGCTATCTTCACCCGCTCCTCGGAATCGCGGCGGGCCGCACTTGCGGCGCTCAGCGCGCCTCGCGCTTCGTCAATGCGCACATCAACATCTTGGATCAGCTTGTCGATAGAGGCGGCCTGCGCGTCGATGTCGTCCTGACGGCCAATACCGGCCCGTGCGAGGTCTTCGCGGCCCTCTTGCAGGGCGACACGGATATTCTGGTCCAGCCCCTCGCGTTCCTCGGTCAGGTCGTCCTTCTGCAGGGTGTAGCGCTTGCGCTCGGCGATAAGCGCTGCGAGGTTGGATTTCAACTCGTCGGCGGCCTTGTCGATCTCGCGGATCGCTTGTTCGGCCACCGCCTCGGGAGCCTTCTTCTCAAGGCCGTCGATCACGGTTGCGACTAGGCCGGCGGCGAGGCGCGAAACGCGCCCGGAAATGGATTCGGTCTGCATGGCTTCGATCTCCCTGTGTTGCATGTCCGCCGACAGCGGAACGGTGAGCAGATAGGCCCCGTTATCCCGTACGAGATGGGAAAGTTGCGCCTTCTCCTGGCTATCGGAGTAGCCGGTGGCCAGGAATCCCGCGATCACACGCCCCTCAACGGTAGAAATCGAAACCTTGTCGACGCCCTTGAAGGACATGAGCTTGTCGTCAAGCGGCAGCCGGTCGGGCGACCAGGCGCCGGAGGCGTATTCGCGAATGCCATTGGTCACCAGTCGCGCCGGCAGGCCCGTCTCGGCGCGGATCGCTTCATAGGCGAGCTTCTGGAGTTCAAACGTGTTGGTGCGTTGGCTAGAGGCGGTGCGATCCAGGATGTCGTGCATGACGGCATAAGCCGCGAAAGTCATGTCGATGGCGCGTTCGCCAGCGCGGCTCAGGATCAGCTTGTATTGCGCGGTCTTCATAATGATTCTCCCCTCAATCACCTAACAAGTGATTGAGGGGAATTCAAGTGACAATCACCAAAAACGTGATTTAGTGATAGGAGGGTTAGCACGTGTGTTGTTTGGTAACCGCAGGTGTTGGCCAGTAGACACCGTCTGGCGCTGCGCGCTCCCTGAGGTATTCGGCCCGGTCGGCTGATTCCACCCAAGCAGTTGCACAACGTATAGTTGCAATCGCCAAATTTCCCCCACTGCTTACTCCGCCGCCACCAGCCTTGGCGCCGATGAGACCCGGCCGGCCCGATCGTTCTCGGTATCTTCCCACCAGTCGCCCAAGGCGTCGAAGAGCGGCACAAGCTTGAGACCCGCTGCCGTGAGATCATAGTCGACGCGTAGCGGATAGCCGGCATGCGCCGTTCGCCGCACGATCCCGGCTTCCTCCAGCTTGCGCAGTTCCAGCGCCAGAATGCGGTGCGACACGGTCGCGTTGTCACGCCTCAGGTCGCTGAAGCGCTTGGTGCCGTCCTTCAGATAGTAGAGCAGCAAGGTCGGCCAGCGACCGCTGAGCACACGCATGGCCTCTTCGATCGGGCAGCTTGAGACGACATCTTTCATGGCGGATCCTGGTTACAAAATAGTGCGTAATTTACATGGGGCGACCAGCGTTTAGGGTCAAGCTTCGCTGCGCAGCGTGATCCCTGAACATGGAAGAGACAAAGAAATGGAACCTATCCTCCTTTACGGCGTCCCGGCGGGAAGTTCGATGGGGCTCGTCGCTGCTTTTGAACGCCTCGGACAGCCCTACCGCCTGTGCCGCGTCGACATGCTCACCGAAATGAAGAACGATGCCTATGCCCGCATCAACGGCCGCCAGGAAACGCCGGTGATGATCACCGACGAAGGCAGAGTGCTCACCGAGACCATGGCGATTGCCGCTTGGCTCGAAGCCCGCGACACGCAACGTCGCATCAGCTTCGACCCGCGCTCGCCGGAAGCCGACCGGATGCATCAGCTGATGGCTTTCGTGAACACCGGTTTCACCGCCGCTTTCACCCCGCTCTGGGCTGCCTATGAAATGGAATCGGCCGAACCGGCCCTGCTGGCGACCTTGCGTGACTTCGGCCGCCAGGCCGTTGCCGAACGCCACGACCGGCTTGAGAGGATGATCGGCGACACCGACTTTCTGGTCGGCGACCGCCTGACGTTGGCCGATACCACGTTGATCGGCGTGGCACGTTGGGCGGAGTTCCACCAGGCGGTCGACGGCGCCGCCTATCCCAGGCTGGCAGCGCTGCGCCGTGGGATCGAAAGCAATCCGGACGTGCGATACGCGCAGGCCATCGAGGACGGCGAAACGCCGGCGGGTTCGGGTGCCTGCCTTGGCCACGTTCCGCTGGCCGAGGTGATTGAACGATTTGGTGTCTAGCACACGCCAGCGGCGCGGCACGAACACGGCCTGTGCCGCGCCGCGCATGCTCAATCCCACCCGATTCGCGACAAGCACATCGAATTCGGCTATCATGCCATCGCTCTTGAAGTGGCAGCTACGGGCGGCCATCCTGGCGGTGGCCGCCCCCTGAATACGGGAGAATGGGTATGGCCAGCTTTCATGTCATGTCGGACGCGCGTGGGATGCACGTGCAGCCCAGGGTGCGCCGCATCACCACGGCGGACCTGATCGATGTGCTGCGGCTCGGCGTCGAGGATTTTTGGGCAAAGCCATCGCATTACGTCTTCCTGTGCCTGATCTATCCCGTGGTCGGATTGATCCTGGCGCAGTGGACGACATCCGGCGCCTACGCCATCCAGCTGCTTTACCCGCTGATGTCCGGCTTCGCCCTGCTTGGACCGTTCGCCGCGATCGGCCTCTACGAGATCAGCCGCCGCCGCGAGCTCGGCATGGACACGTCCTGGTGGCACGCCCTCGAGGTGCGCCACTCGCCGGCGCTGCCGGCGATCGCGGTCATCGGCATCATGCTGGTGGCACTGTTCCTGCTCTGGCTGTTCACCGCGCAATCGATCTACTCCAGCCTGTTCGGCGCTCAGCCGCCGGCCTCGATCGGTGGCTTTGTGCGCGAGGTGCTGACAACGCCCAAAGGCTGGACGCTGATCCTGCTCGGCAATGCGGCCGGCTTCGTCTTCGCCGCGATCGTGCTGGCGACGACCGTCGTCGCTTTCCCGCTGCTGCTCGACCGTGATGTCGGCGCGGTCTCGGCGATCGAGACCTCGGCACGGGCGGTGATGACAAACCCGCTGCAGATGGCGCTGTGGGGCCTGATGGTCGCCGTGCTGCTGGTCATCGGCTCGATCCCGCTGTTTGCCGGGCTCGCCGTCGTCATGCCCGTGCTTGGCCATGCGACGTGGCATCTCTATCGCAGGCTGGTCGAACCGGAGCGGGCGCAGCCGGACCGGCGGCCGATGTAGGCTGGAGCGGCGTTAACAGCCGAAGAATGCAGCGGCCCAAACAAAGCTGTTCGGTCGCTATCCTTCCGCGCCCCCCTCTGGCCTGCCCCCTTGCCACAACTTGGCATCTCCCCACGAGGGGGAGATCGGCAGCTTCTGCGCCTCGCCTCTTCTGCGGCGTTGGAGATTGGCGAAAGCCGTGCCGACATCCGATCTCCCCCCTTGTGGGGGAGATGTCCGGCAGGACAGAGGGGGGCGCTGTTCCGCCAGCCTGTCATTTCCGGGCGCTTGCGCCCCCTTCAGCCGACCCCACCCCCTTCAGCCGACGATGCGCAGGTTCGACAATTCGTTGGCGATTTCCCTGAAATTGTGCGACAGCGTCGCCCCGGTCGCGTTCCAGAACAGCTTGGCCGGCTTGGTCGGATCGGTGGGATCCTTGCGGAAGCGCGAGTCCGAGGAGCAGGCCTTCAGCGCGTCGAGTGCTTTCTTCTCACCGGCATCGGTGGTCGACAGGTCGAGCGCAACGGTCATGACGAGAACGTTCGATTTCTTCGCGTTGCCGCAAAGGGTCTGCATCTGCTCGTCCAGCGCGGCGGTGTAGTTGGCGTCCGTGTAGGTCGTCTTGCCGATGTCGGTGCTTGTGTTCATAAACAGCCGCGTCACGCTTCCAGACCCCGGATATGTCAGGCCGGTGTAACCGTAAGCGGCATAGGTCGACCTGTTATTGGCGTGGCCGCTGTCGCTGACGGCGCTGTAGGTATTGGCGCCGTCGGTCAGCACGATGACCACTTTGTCGTTGCCTCTTTCAGTGTTCGGCCGGCCCGCAGTGAAAGGTTCGTTGCTCGACACCGTCCGCCAGCCCCAGGCAAGGCCTTCCGGCACGTTGGTGTTGCCGTTCGGCGCCATGGCGTCGATGGCGTTGTCGATCTCCTCTTTCTGGGCAAGCTGAGTCACGTCTTTGAGCGGCGTGATCGGGTTGGTCGTGCAGGACGAATTTGGGCCGTCGCCCGAGGCAGCCGACTTCGAGCCGTAAGGCTTGACCAGGAAATATTTGCGCATGTCCGACTGCCGCTGCGAAGCGGTTGGGCTGTCGGTGTAAGGCCAGTCGGCCCACCAGTTGTTGCCGTAACCATAGTTCAGATAGATCACGTCGTTAGCGCCGTCGCGGTTGAAATCGAGCCAGAGCGTGCCGGCCTCGTCGGGCGCAAACATCGGCACGAACAGCGTGGCAGGTGTGGCGGTATCAGGCGTCGTGTCGTCGTTGTTATACGGGTGCGGCCTCGCCTCCACGCAACCCTGCCAACTCGCATAGCGGCTGGTGGTGTAGATATATTCCGGGGTGGTCCAGTGGCCGCTGCTGCAGTTACCTTTCTTGTTATAGGTGTCGCAGATATACTGTTTCGTGTTCGGCACTTCTTCGCGGCCGGACTCGAGGGTGATGTCGGCGTAGAGGCTGAAGCGGGTCAGTGGCTGATCCTCGGTGTCGCCCCAGCCGGTGCCGCGTTTGTACCAGACGCCGTTGAGCTTCTCGGCGTATCTGTCCGGATCGTTGGCGGCGGTCATCTTCGTCCAGTCGAAATCCTCATGCTGGATCGGGGAGATGCCATCCTGGTCCATCCAGCTGTCCTGGTCATGGGTGGGACCGACATTGACCGAAGCAGCGAACGGCACCAGGGAGAACTGCACCGGTTTGCTGACCTGCTTCATCTGCTGTGCCTGCAGCGCCAGCGTATCGACAAGCTGTTTGTCGGCAGTCTTCAGCAGGTCTATTCGCCTCGCGCCGGTGCCGGAACCGAGTTCGTTCATCGAGCCGGAATTGTCGAGCACCAGAGCGACTTCCAGCGTGTTCTTGAGACGGATTTCCGAGCAATCCGTGAAAGTTGTAGCGCCGCTGGTGGTCCCGCCGCCCAGCAGCATGGCGGCGGCCGGCAGAAAATAGGGGTGATAGGTAAGGGCGCTGCAGAGCTTCAACGTGCCGCCACCCGCATTGCTGTTGGGCAGGGTGACGGTAAGCGACGTGTTGGCCGGATCGACGGGGCCGAGATTGGTTTCGAAGAAAGTCTTGGCGTAGGCCCTGGCGGCGTCGTCGGTTGCGCCGGAGACGACCTGCTGAGCCGTGGCGAGGCCGGCGGCGTCCAAAGCGTTCAACGTGGCGTGCTTCTGGCGCAGCAGTTCCGAGTAATCGACGCTGAGCGCCACTCCGCCCATCAGTGGCACCATCGTGATGACCGTCATCAGCGTATAGTTGCCACGCCGGTCCCTACCGAATTTTCGGATCATTGTCTTCAGCCCCTCGCCAAAACCCCTAGTCGGCGAAAGATGCCATCAATCCTTAAATTTCAGATCGCTGAAAAACATCCAAGATCGGCTTGCTTTTTCAAGGCTCGTTAACCACGCCGCCGATGCCGGCATTGCTGCGCGCGGCTGGACCGGCCGCCGAAGCGTTCAGAATGGGGAAGTCTCGGCAAGAGCGGCTTGCGCGCTTGCCTTCGTCAGTGCCAAGGCAATCCTGAAACCAGGGCAATCCTGAAAAATGTGAAAGCTGGTGACAGGGTCAAGTGCTTCGGTTAATGCGAACCTGCCGCGGTGGACCCCTGCCGCGGCGGACGTCGGCGGCGACGCTCGCAACCATCATGATTTGGGAAACGATATGGCGGACTCGCCCGATATCATCGGCTCGCTCGCGGATTTGTCGGGAGCCTATTGTGCCATCCTGTGCGACGTCTGGGGTGTGGTCCACAATGGCGAACGGCATTTTCCGGCCGCGGCTCTGGCGCTGGGCACCGCGCGCGAGGCGAAGATACCTGTCGTGCTGATCACCAATTCGCCGCGGCGCAGCGCCGATGTCGTGGCGCAGATGAATGCGATCGGCGTTCCCTCTGCGGCCTATGACCGCGTCGTCACCTCCGGTGACGTGACCCGCGACCTGATCATGGAGGGGCCGCGAAAGATCTTCCACATTGGCGCCGATCGCGATTTCACGCTCTATGACGGGCTTGATGTCGAGCTGGTCGAGGAGTTCGAGGCGTCCGGCGTGGTCTGCACCGGGCTGTTCGACGACGAGGTCGAGAAGCCGGAGGACTACGCCGATCTTCTGCGGCGGCTGCGCGCCAGGAACCTGCCCTTCATCTGCGCCAATCCCGATATTGTGGTCGAGCGCGGCGAGCGGATGATCTGGTGCGCGGGCGCCCTGGCCCGCGACTATGCCCAGCTCGGCGGGCGCACGCTGATCGCCGGAAAACCTTATGCCCCGGTCTATGACGTCGCGATGAAGGAGATCGCCGACCTGCTCGGCCGCCCGGTCGAGCGCTCGGACGTGCTGGCTATCGGCGACGGCATGATGACCGACATCAAGGGTGCTGCCGACAATGGCTTCGACGTGCTCTACGTGTCGGGCGGCATCCATGCCCGCGACTACGGCGATCCGCTACAACCGGATCCGGCCAGGCTGATCGCCTTTCTGGAAAGGCATGGCTACCGGCCGGTCGCGGTCATTCCGAGACTGCAGTAGGCTCGCTCGATGACGGAAGCCTCGAAATGACGCAAGCCCCGAAATGACGGAAGCCTTCGAACGCGTTTCTGCAATCTCGCCGCTGCCGGCCCATTTGCGGGGTGGCGTGGTGGCGATCGGCAATTTCGACGGCGTGCACCGCGGCCACCAGGCCGTGCTCGAACGCGCGCTGGCCGAGGCCCGCCGGCGCGGCGCGCCGGCGCTGGTGCTGACCTTCGAGCCGCATCCGAGAAAGGTGTTCCGGCCCGAGATACCGCTGTTCGTGCTGACACCGCCGCCGATGAAGGCAATGCTGCTGTCGCATCTGGGCTTTGCCGCACTCGTCGAGCAGCCGTTCACGCGCGCCTTCGCCGCACTGTCGGCGGAAGCGTTCGTGACCGATGTGCTCGACAGCAATCTCGGCATCATCCACGCCGTGACCGGCTTCGACTTCCACTTCGGCAAGGACAGGCAAGGCGGACCGGCCTATCTGATGGCGGCCGGCGAACGCCACGGCTTCGGCGTCACCTTGGTTGACGCCTTTCGCGACGAAGGCGCCGAGGTGGTGTCGTCGAGCCGAATCCGGGCGCTGCTGTGCGAAGGGGCGGTGGCCGAGGCCGCCGGCCTGCTCGGCTACCGCTTCACGGTCGAGAGCGAGGTGATCGGCGGCCAGCAGCTTGGCCGGACGCTCGGCTTTCCAACCGCCAATATGAGGCTTTCGCCGGAAGCCACTCTGAAGGAAGGGATTTACGCCGTCCGCTTCCGCCGCGCCGACGGCACGCTTCATGATGGTGTTGCCAGCTTCGGCCGCCGCCCGACCGTCGACGACAACGGCGCGCCGCTTCTGGAAACCTACGTCTTCGACTTCTCCGGCGATCTCTACGGCGAGCTATGCGCGGTGTCCTTCTTCGGTTTCCTGCGCGCCGAGGTGAAGTTCGACGGGCTCGACGCGCTAGTCGCGCAGATGAAACGCGACGAGGCCGAGGCGAGGGCGCTGCTTGCCGGCGTCAGCCCGCTGTCCGAGCTCGACACGGCCATTGCTTTTTGAGCGAATTCGCCAGGCCGATCGCAGCGTCGCCTGACATTTGTCGTCACTTGGCATCTTGCCAATTTGGCGGGTATCGCCGAGGGTCATGCCCGTCCAGCGAGCAGCTTGCGCTGGATGCACGCCAAAAAAGTGAGTCAGCGTGTCGAGTTTAAATCAAAGTTTACTGAACCGGCGCCATGGCTCTTTGCAGGCAGGTTGTTCCCGCCGGTGTTTCGCGCGTATGGAGTGACGATGCGTTCTATCAAGGTATATCAGGTGGTCTTGGCCACCTTCCTGCTGGGCGCGCCCGGTGCAGCCGAAGCCGCCGATGGCGCCTTGGGCTGGCTGTCCGGCGACTGGTATCTGACAGTCGGCGCCACCGGCCTGGTCGCCCCCGATTTCGAAGGCAGCAAGAACTATATACTCAGCGCCCAGCCGATCATCTCGCTCGGCAAGGCCGGTCCTGCGGCCCGCTTCACTTCGCGCAACGACAACATCTCGCTGGGGTTGATCGACGAAGGCGGCTTCCGCGCCGGCCTGGCCGGAAAAATCCTGTTTTCGCGCGATGGCGACGACGCCGACGAACTGAGAGGCCTCGACCCGGTGCGCTGGGGCGGCGAGGCCGGCGGCTTCTTCGAATTCTATCCTTTGGACTGGTTGCGCGCCCGCGCCGAATTGCGGCACGGCATTCGCGCCCATAACGGCTTCGTCGCCGATATCGCCGCCGACGCATTCCACGATGTGACGCCGGAGGTCAGGATCTCGGGCGGGCCGCGCGTTTCGTTCGCCTCGTCGGATTATTTCGACGCATATTACGGCGTCGACGCCGGGGAAGCCATAGCGTCGGGCCTCAGCCGGTACCGACCGGACGGTGGCGTGAAGTCGGCGGGCCTCGGCGGCGCGTTGACCTGGAAAGTGACCGAGCCGATGACGGCCAGCCTGTTCGGCGAATATTCGCGGCTGATGGGCCCGGCGGCCGATTCCAGCCTGGTCAAGGAGCGCGGCTCAAAGGATCAGTTCACGATCGGTGTTTCGACGACCTATCGCTTCGATTTCTCGATGTGATCTGATCTCGCAAGTTGTGTATTGCGCGCGGCCGCATGGCTCAGGCGACTATGCCGTAGGCGATGCGGTTGAGTTCGTCTTCCACAAGCCTGGCACCTGCTTCCGATTGCAGGAGATCGATGGGCACTTGGTTGAGCACACGACTTCGCTTGCGCAGCCACCGCTGCGCCTTTTCATGGTTGCCGAAAACGCGATCCGCCATCGTTGAAATGCGTTCAAATCGCAGAGCGCGGTCGGACTCAGTAGTTGTCAGTGTCACATTTCGTTCCTTCCGGTGCGCTAAACTGTGAAATGAAAACCGTAGATGTTGGTCTTCCAACACCATCTGACGATAAACGTAGGCGCAATTGGTACACGCTCTAGGGTAAGCATCAGAGTTCGGGCTTTTCAATGGAGCCGGCCTCGTCTAAAAGCCCGGTCATGACGCAGTTTCCTCGCGCGCTCGCGATTGCGATGCGAATTACAAGCCCGGTGTTCCGGGCGGCCTGAGCGCCGCCGGAGCCGCCGGGAATTTTGCGCGCGGCCTCTCGCGCTTTTTCCAGATCATGATAGTTCAACGCCCGGGCTCTTTTGCCGGGCAATGCATATGGCAGACCAATGACCGATACGCCGATGACCGACACTGTTGAAACGATCGACTATTCCAAGACGCTTTATCTGCCGCAGACGGATTTTCCGATGCGCGCCGGCTTGCCCGAGAAGGAGCCGCTGCTGGTCAAGCGCTGGCAGGACATGGAGCTTTACCGCAAGCTGCGCGAAAACGCCGCCGGCCGCGAAAAATACGTGCTGCACGACGGCCCGCCCTACGCCAACGGCAGCATCCATATCGGACATGCGCTGAACAAGATCCTCAAGGACGTCATCACCCGCTCGTTCCAGATGCGCGGCTACGACTCGAACTACGTGCCCGGCTGGGATTGCCACGGCCTGCCGATCGAATGGAAGATCGAGGAGCAATACCGCGCCAAGGGCAAGAACAAGGACGAGGTGCCGGTCAACGAGTTCCGCAAGGAATGCCGCGAGTTCGCCGCACACTGGATCAAGGTGCAGGGCGGCGAGTTCCAGAGGCTCGGCGTCGTCGGCGACTTCGACAATCCCTATACGACGATGGCGTTCCATGCCGAGGCGCGCATCGCCGGCGAGCTGTTGAAATTCGCCATGTCGGGCCAACTGTATCGCGGCTCGAAGCCGGTGATGTGGAGCGTTGTCGAGCGCACCGCGCTGGCCGAGGCCGAGGTCGAGTACCAGGACTACGAGAGCGATACGATCTGGGCGAAGTTTCCGGTCGTCAGCCTCGCTCGTCAGGTCACCAACGTCGAAGATGGGCAGCCAGCCTTGGATCCGAGGCTGACGCAGACGTCACTGGACTTGCTGGAGGCCGATGTCGTTATCTGGACGACCACGCCATGGACCATCCCCGGCAACCGTGCCGTCAACTATTCGCCACGCATCAACTATGGCCTCTACGAGGTCACTGCGGCCGAGAATGCTTTCGGCCCGCAGCCTGGCGAAAGGCTGATCTTTGCCGAAGCGCTGGCGGAAGAGGCTGCGACCAAAGCCAAGGTGACGATGGACCGCCTCCGTAGCATTTCGGCCGAAGAGCTTGGAAGCCTTACGCTTTCTCATCCCTTCAAAGGTTTGAATGGCGGCTATGAATTCGACGTCCCAATGCTCGCCGGCGAGCATGTCACCGACGAAGCCGGTACCGGTTTCGTCCACACGGCGCCGGGCCATGGCCGCGAGGATTTTGACGCCTGGATGGACGCTGCGTCAGATCTTCGCCAGCGCGGCATCGACACAGCGATCCCGTTCACCGTCGACGATGCCGGCTTCTTCACCAAGGATGCGCCAGGCTTCGGCGCGGACCGCGAGGGCGGTGCGGCGCGCGTCATCGACGACAACGGCAAGAAGGGCAATGCCAACCAGGCGGTCATCGACGAGCTGATCAAGCGCAATGCGCTGTTCGCGCGCGGGCGGCTGAAGCATTCCTATCCGCATTCGTGGCGGTCGAAGAAGCCGATCATCTTCCGCAACACGCCGCAATGGTTCGTCTTTATGGACAAGGAGCTCGGCGACGGCACGACGCTGCGCAGCCGTGCCCTGAAGGCGATCGACGACACCCGCTTCGTGCCGGCTGCCGGCCAGAATCGCATCCGCGCCATGATCGAGGAGCGCCCCGATTGGGTGCTGTCGCGCCAGCGCGCCTGGGGCGTGCCGATCGCCGTCTTCGCCGATGGCGACGGCAACGTCCTGCGCGACGAGGCGGTCAACCAGCGCATCATCGACGCCTTCGAGAAGGAAGGCGCGGACGCCTGGTTTGCGGCCGGCGCCAAGGAGCGTTTCCTCGGCAATCACGATGCCTCGAAATGGCAGCAGGTGATGGACATCCTCGACGTCTGGTTCGATTCCGGCTCGACCCATGTCTTCACCCTGGAGAATCGTCCGGATCTGAAATGGCCGGCCGACGTCTATCTCGAAGGTTCCGACCAGCATCGCGGCTGGTTCCACTCCTCGCTGCTCGAAAGCTGCGGCACCAGGGGCAGGGCGCCTTACGACATCGTCGTTACCCATGGTTTCACCATGGACGAGGAGGGGCGGAAAATGTCGAAGTCGCTCGGCAATACCGTCGTGCCGCAGGACGTTATCAAACAGTCGGGCGCCGATATCCTGCGGCTATGGGTGGTGACCACCGACTACTGGGAGGACCAGCGGCTCGGCAAGAACGTGCTGCAGACCAACATCGACGCCTATCGCAAGCTGCGCAACACCATCCGCTGGATGCTGGGCACGCTTGCCCATGACGATGGCGAGGACGTGCCGCTGGACAGGATGCCGGAGCTGGAGCGGCTGATGCTGCACCGGCTTGCCGAACTCGATGAGGTCGTGCGCACGGGCTACGACGCCTTCGAGTTCAAGCGCATCACCCGCACGCTGCTCGATTTCATGGTGGTCGAGCTGTCGGCCTTCTATTTCGACGTCCGCAAGGACGCGCTCTATTGCGAGGCGCCGTCCAGCATAAAGCGCAAGGCGTCCGTGCAGGTGGTACGCCAACTGTTCGACTGCCTGGTGAAATGGCTGGCGCCGATGCTGCCCTTCACCATGGAGGAGGCCTGGCTCGACCGTCACCCGGACGCCGTCTCGGTGCATCTCGACCAGTTTCCGCCAATCCCGGCCGACTGGAAGAACGAGGCGCTGGCGGAAAAATGGCGCAAGGTGCGGCAGGTTCGCCGCGTCATCACCGGCGCGCTGGAAATCGCGCGCGCCCAGAAGGTCATCGGCTCGTCTCTGGAAGCGGTGCCGGTCGTCACGCTCGATGATGCGGCGCTCGAAGCGGCGATATCGGATGTCGACATGGCCGAAATGGCGATCACCAGCGATCTGGTCATTGCGCATGGCAACGCGCCTTCCGGCGCCTTCACTCTGGACGACGTCAAGGGCGTCGCCGTGGTGGTCGAGAAGGCCGAGGACCGCGGCCTGCTCAAATGCGCGCGCTCATGGCGCTACACGGCCGATGTCGGGCAGGACAAGCAATTCCCCGAGGTTTCGGCGCGGGACGCGGCGGTGCTGCATGAATTGAAGGCGCTTGGTCGTATATAAGGCGGTGCACAAATGCCGCGGCGGGCGGCTGATCGGCCTCGGCTCGTTGCCCTTAACGAGTGGTTGAGATAAACACGCGAAACTCCGGACGACAAATTGTCGCCGGATTTCCGTCGGAAGAGCATAGGCGATGGGGACCGGACCTTTGGCCGGCGGCGATCGAGAGGCTGTCTAGAGTGGGACTTTTTGGCATGACCGAAAGAACTTGCGCGCGCGTTGCGCTGCTGGCGCCGCTTGTCGCATCCGGCCTGGCCCTGTCCGGCTGCATGGGCTCGCCGACCTACGGGACCGACAAGACCGCCTCCGCCCAGCTTGCCGGCGATCTCACCAGCGCTTTTTCAGTCATGCCGAAGAACAAGGAAAAGATCGACTACAAGCCGCGCCCCGAATTGGTGAAGCCGGCGCCGGGCCAGAAGCAACTGCCGCCGCCGCAGGACAGCGCCACGGCAAGCGCCGATTGGCCGGAATCGCCCGAGCAGCGCCGCGCTCGCCTGCGCGCCGAGGCCACGCTCAACCAGGACGATCCGTCCTACCAGGCGCAGATCGTCGATGACGTCCAGACGGATCCAACCGCGATCAAGGCTGCGATGAAGGACTCGGGTTCCAGTCATCCGCCGGCTTGGAAGCCGGCGGATTCGGACAAGGGCCGCGCCGCCGAAGTCAAGCGCCGCCTTGCCGAACAAAAGCAGGGCGACCCGAACACCCGCCGATATCTGAGCGAGCCGCCGGTGCAGTATCGCGCCGCTTCCGCAACCGCGCCGGTCGATGACCTCGGCGAGGACGAGTACAAGAAAGCACGCCGCCTCAAGCGGGAAGCGGCCGCCAAGAACAAGAGCGGCGGCATGTTCGACTGGCTGCCGTGGTAAGCTGCCGGCGCTAAGAATCCTGCGACGTTAGGGTTCGCGTCGCTCCCTGAAAAAATCCTTCAGCAGCAGGGCTGCGTCGCTCTCGGCCATGCCTGGATAGGTGTCCGGTGCATGGTGGCAGGTCGGTGAGGCGAAGAAGCGCACGCCGTTGACCACAGCGCCGCCCTTCTCGTCGGCGGCGCCGAAATAAAGCCGGCGCAGCCTGGCGAAGGAAATGGCGCCGGCGCACATGGCGCAGGGCTCCAGCGTCACATAGAGATCGTGGCCGGTGAGCCGCTCGCTCGACAGCTTGCGGCAGGCTTCGCGGATCGCCAGCATCTCGGCATGGGCGGTAGGGTCGGCAAGCTCGCGGGTGCGGTTGCCGGCACTGGCAACGACCGTATCGCCGCTGGCGATGACCGCGCCGACCGGCACTTCGCCGCGCAGGACGGCGGCTTCGGCCTCCTTCAGTGCCAGCGCCATGAAATCCGGCCGCTTCAAGCGGTTTCCATTCCGATTATCTCCTCGCTACTCCGGCGTGATCCTGTTATCTAGCGCATGATCCCGAAAACCGAAATCGGTTTTCGGAAGGGATCATGCACCAAATCAAAGTCCTACAGCGTCCTTTGCGCGTCCGTACGGACGCGCGGCGCTGTAGTGCAAACGAGCAAAGCTACATGGACGACAAAAACAAGAAATTCCCGCGCAAGAACGGCTCGAAACCATCGGGCCCGCGTGGTCGCGATGCCGCTGCTGGCAAAGGCGGCAAGCCATCCTTCGGCGCGAAAAAACCTTACGCGCCGCGCGGTGACCGCCCAATGGCGGCTGACGGCGAGCGGCCGAAGCGCGACTTCAAGAGTGGCGATAGGCCGTTCAGCAAAGGACCACGGCCCGACGGCAAGCCCTATGAAAAGCGCGAGGGGCCGCGCAAGCCATACGCCCCGCGCGGCGACCGCCCGATGGCGGCTGACGGCGAGCGGCCGAAGCGTGACTTCAAAAGCGGCGACCGGCCGTTCAGCAAGGGGCCGCGTCCGGAAGGCAAGCCTTACGAGAAGCGCGAAGGGCCGCGAAAACCGTACGCGCCGCGCGGCGACCGGCCAATGGCGGCTGACGGCGAGCGGCCGAAGCGCGACTTCAAAAGCGGCGACCGGCCGTTCAGCAAGGGGCCGCGTCCGGAAGGCAAGCCTTATGAAAAGCGCGAGGGGCCGCGCAAGCCATACGCGCCGCGCGGCGACCGGCCGGCGGCTGCCGAAGGCGAGCGCAGCGAAAGGCGCTTCGACCGTCCCAAGGGAGACTTCAGCGATCGCCCAAAACGCGCCTTCGGCGATCGGCCCAAGCGCGATTTTGCCGGCGCTCGGCCCCAAGGGGCATCGGGCGGCTTCAAGCCGCGCCCGCGTCCCGCCGAAGCGACGGAAGAGGCTGGTGAGCGCATTGCCAAGCGGCTGGCCCGCGCCGGTCTTGCCTCGCGTCGCGATGCCGAGGAACTGATCGCGGCCGGCCGCGTCAAGGTTAATGGAAGGGTGCTGTCCTCGCCGGCCTTCAATGTGATGCCTGGCGACATCATCCATCTCGACGGCATGGAGATCCCGCCGATCGAGCGCACCCGGCTGTTCCTGTTCCACAAGCCGGCCGGCGTCGTTACCACCAATCGTGATCCCGAGGGCCGCAAGACCGTCTTCGACGTGCTGCCGGCCGACCTGCCGCGGCTGATGACCATCGGCCGGCTCGATATCAACACCGAAGGCCTGCTGCTGCTCACCAATGACGGCGGGCTGGCGCGCGTGCTCGAACTGCCGGCGACCGGCTGGCTCAGGCGCTACCGCGTGCGCGTCCACGGCAAGGTCGAGGAAAGTGCGCTCGCCGGCTTGCGCGAAGGCATCGCCGTCGACGGCGTCTTCTATGGCGCCATCGAGGCGACGCTCGACCGCGAGCAAGGCACCAACGCCTGGCTGACGCTTGGCCTGCGCGAAGGCAAGAACCGCGAGGTCAGGAACATACTGGGCTCGCTTGGCCTCGACGTAACGCGACTGATCCGCATTTCCTACGGACCGTTCCAACTCGACGACCTGCCCGAGGGCCATGTGCTGGAGATCAAGGGCCGGGTGCTGCGCGACCAGCTCGGCGAACGCCTGGTCGAGGAGTCCGGCGCCAATTTCGACGCTGACATCACCAAGCCGTTTTCCAACAGGCCGGTGCGGCGCGAAGCGGTGCGCGAAGAGGAACCTGAGCGGCCGAAATTCACCCGCGATGGCGAACGCCGTCCGATCGGCGAAGGCGGATTGATCAAGAACCGCAAGCGCCGCGAAGGCAGCCGCGACGAGGCGCTGGGCAAGCTGTCGACAAGTCCCGGCAGAAGCTTCGGGACGGAAAAGAGCTTTGCTGCGCGTGGCCCCAAATCTGAACGTAGCGGGCCCGAACGCGGCGGCTTTGCCGATCGCGGCCCCAAATCTGAACGTAGCGGGCCGGGCGGCTTCGGCGGCAAACCGGGCGGCGGGAAAAAGTCCGAACGCGAGCAGCGCCCGATCGAGCCGCCGGGCCAGCGCAAGGCCAATGTCTGGATGGCGCCAGGCGCGCGGCCGATCGGCAAGGGCAGGGCGGACGCCGATGCCGCCAGGGTGGCCGAAGCCAAGGAACGCAAGGCCTCGTTCAAGCCGTCTTATGGCAAGCCCGCCCATGGAGGGGGAAAGCCCGGAGGCGCAAAGCCGTTCGGCAAGCCGCGTGGCGAACGCCCAAATGATGGCGGCAAAGGCGGCGACCGGCCGCGCAGCGGCCCCAAGGGATCCAGGGGAGGCAATGCGGATCGTCGGCGGTGAGTTTCGCGGGCGTCCGCTGGCGACGCCCCGCTCAAGCGCCATCCGCCCGACCACCGACCGCACCCGCGAGGCTGTCTTCAACGTGCTTGCGCATCGTTTCCCCGATAGGCTGGTCGGCGCGCGGGTGCTCGACCTGTTCGCCGGCACCGGCGCGTTCGGCCTCGAGGCGCTGTCGCGCGGCGCATCTTATGGCGTCTTCATCGAAGAATCGGCGGAAGGGCGCGGCCTGATCCGCACCAATGTCGAGGCCTTCAGCCTCACCGGGCGTACCAAGATATTCCGTCGCGACGCTACGGCTCTCGGCGAGGCGGGCACGATGGCCGCGTTCGGCCTGGTGTTCGCCGACCCGCCCTATGGCAAGGGCCTGGGCGAGCGTGCCTTGCGCTCGGCCAAGGCCGGCGGCTGGCTCGCCCCCGGCGCGCTCTGCGTCGTCGAGGAGGCGGCAGCGGCGCCGTTCGAGGCAGGGCCGGGCTTTTCGGTTGTCGACGAGCGCAGCTATGGCGAGACGGTTATCCGCTTCATCGAGGTTGGATGAAGGGAGCGCAGCGCCTTCAAAATGACGAACAAATCAATTTGCCTGTGGCAACACCCCCGCCTATCGTCCCACCCCATGACAACCGGAGTCATTGATGACATCTCAGGCTGATTGGCTGCGCGGTACGCTTTTTGCGCTGGCTCTTGTGATGACCGGGCCGGTTCTGGCCGACAACAAGCCGGACGACGGCAAGGTGACGAATTTCCTGCTCGACAACGGCATGGAGGTCGTTGTCATCCCCGATCGCCGCGCGCCGATCGTCACTCATATGGTGTGGTACAAGTTCGGCAGCGCCGATGAGCCGCCGGGCAAGTCCGGCATCGCCCATTTCTTCGAGCATCTGATGTTCAAGGCGACGACCAACCATGCGGCCGGCGCGTTCGACCGCGCCGTCTCCGCCATCGGCGGTTCGAACAACGCTTTCACCTCCTATGACTACACCGCCTTTTACGAGACGGTGGTGCCGCAGGCGCTCGAGCAGATGATGGATTTCGAGGCCGATCGCATGCGCAACCTCATCCTCAACGACGACGTCATCGCCACCGAGCGCGACGTCATCCTCGAGGAACGCCGCTCGCGCATCGACAGCAATCCGCAGGCAGTGCTCGGCGAAGAGGTCGACGCCACGCTCTGGCAGAACCAGCCCTATCGCATTCCGGTGATCGGCTGGATGCAGGAGATGGAAAAGCTGAACCGCGCCGACGCCAAGGCTTTCTACGACAAATATTATACGCCCAACAACGCCGTGCTGGTGGTGGCCGGCGACGTCGAGCCGCAGGCGGTCAAGGCGCTGGCCGAAAAGACCTATGGCAAGGTCGCGCGTGGTCCAGACCTGCCGCCGCGCATCCGTCCGGTCGAACCCGAACAGAACACCAGGCGCACGGTGACGCTCGCTGACGCGCGTGTCAGCGTGCCGAATTTTTCGACGCAATGGGTGGTTCCCTCCTATCACACTGCGAAGCCGGGCGAAGCGGAAGCGCTGGACCTGCTGGCGGAGATCCTCGGCGGCGGCAGCCGCAGCCGGCTGTACCAGCAGCTTGTCGTCAAGCAAGGCATTGCCGCCGAGGCCGGCGCCTTTTTCCAAGGCACCATGCTCGACGCCACCAACTTCACCGTCTATGGCGCGCCGCGCGGCGACGCCAAGCTGGCCGATGTCCAGGCGGCGGTCGAGGCCGAGGTCGCCCGCATCGCCAGCGAGGGCGTCACATCGGGCGAGCTGGAGAAGGCCAAGGATCGTTTCGTCCGCTCGATGATCTTTGCCCGCGACAAGCAGGATTCGATGGCCAACATCTACGGCGCGACGCTCGCCACCGGCGGCAACGTCAGGGATGTAGAGGAATGGCCGGGCCGCATCCGCAAGGTCACCGCCGACGAAGTCAGGCAGGTTGCGGCGCGCTATCTCAATCTCAACCATTCGACATCAGGCTATCTCTTGCCGCAGACACAGGCAGGGAATTGATGTGATGACGAGCTTGAGCGTTTGCGCTGCCCCTCACCTGCCTGCCGGCATCCTCTCCCCGTATAGTGACGGGGAGAGGGGCGCTGTCATCGACGGTTTCGCCAATCACCAGCGTTCGGAAGAAGGGCGCGGGCATTGCGGCCAGCCCCTTCTCCCCGTCACTATACGGGGAGAAGTGCCCGGCAGGGCGATGAGGGGCGGCGCTGACTCCGACAGCTATTCGTCTCGAAAATCAGTCGGAAGCTACCATTTATCCGAAGCGATTGCGCCGAAGCGTGTTGCCACCCCTTTAGTTACCCTGCTCCTCTCCCTCGTCTTCCTCGTCCTGCCGGCGCTTTCCGCTCGTGCGGCCATGAGCATCCAGGAGGTGACGTCGTCAAAGGGCATCACCGCCTGGCTGGTGGAGGACTATTCCGTGCCGCTCGTCGCCATCCGCTTCGCCTTCGACGGCGGCACGACGCAGGATCCCGCTGGAAAGGTGGGCCTTGCCAATCTGATGAGCGGCCTGTTCGACGAGGGCGCCGGCAATCTCGACAGCGAGTCCTTCCAGATCAAGCTCGACGACGTCGGCGCCGAGATGAGCTTCGAAGCGGCGCGCGACGGCATCTATGGCTCGATGCGCATGCTTGCCGAGCAGCGCGACGCGGCGTTCGACCTGTTGCGGCTGGCGGTCACCGAGCCGCGTTTCGACCAGGCGCCAATCGACCGCATTCGCGCGCAAGTGCTGTCCGGCATCATCGCCAACGAGCTTGACCCGGACACACTCGCCCAGCGCAAATGGCTGGAGGCACTATACGGCACCCATCCCTATGCGCGGCCCGAAGAGGGCACCAGGCAAAGCATCGCCACCATCACGCCGGACAATCTCATCGCCTTTCACAAGGCGAATTTCGCTCGTGATGGCCTGCATGTGGCGGTGGTCGGTGCCATCGATGCCGAGACGTTGAAGAAAAAGCTCGATATGGTCTTCGGCGGCCTGCCGCAGCATCAGGCGCTCGCGCCCGTCGCCGATGTCGATCCGAAACTCAACCAGCAGCTCGAGGTCAATTACGACCAGCCCCAGACGTCGCTGCAACTCGCCTATCCCGGCGTCGAGCGGAGTGCGCCGGATTTCTTCGCCGCAGTTCTGATGAACGAGATCCTCGGCGGCAGCGCCTTCACCTCGCGGCTGTTCGAAGAGGTGCGTGAAAAACGCGGCCTGGCCTACAGCGTCAGTTCCGACCTGGTCGACCACCAGCACGCCGACGCCCTGGCCATCACCACGGCGACCCGCGCGGACCGGGCGGCCGAGACTTTGGCTGTGGTGCGCGAGGTGGTGAAGCGCATGGCCCAGGAAGGGCCGACCGAAGCGGAACTGGCGGCGACCAAGAAATACTTGATCGGCGCCTACGCCATCAACAATCTGAACTCCTCCGGCGCCATCGCCGCGACGCTGCTCGAGCTGCAGCTCGACAAGCTCGGCAGCGACTATATGCAGCGCCGCGCCGCCCTCATCGACGCGGTGACGCTGGATCAGGTCAAGGCGGCGGCGAAAAAGCTGCTTTCCGCCGAGCCGGCCATCATGGTCGTCGGGCCGAAGCACGGCGAGGCCAAGGAGGAATGAGCCCAAATGGGGGGCAGGGGATGAGCCCGAGCTTCGGCATCGCCTTCGGCGGCGGCGGCGCGCGCGGGCTGGCGCATATCCATGTCATCGAGGTGCTGGACGAGCTGGGTATAAGGCCGGTCGCCATATCAGGCTCATCGATCGGCGCCATCATGGGCGCCGGCATGGCTTCGGGCATGGCCGGCAGCGACATTCACCACTACATGCGCTCGATCCTCGGCCGCCGCGCCGAGGTGGCGGCGCGCATGTGGCGGGCGCGGCCAGGCACCTTTGCCGAGGCGCTGCAGGGCGGGCTGGGTGTCACCCAGTTCAATGTCGAGCGCATCCTCAAGGCATTCATGCCCGACGCCATACCCGAAAGCTTCGCCGATCTGAAAATACCGCTGAAGGTGACGGCCACGGATTTCTTCGGCCATAAGCTCGCCGTGCTGAGCGACGGCGACCTGCATTCAGCGCTTGCCGCCTCGGCGGCTATTCCCGCGGTATTTCGCCCGGTGATGCGCGACGGCAGGCTGCTGATCGACGGCGGCATCTACAATCCGGTGCCGTTCGACCTGATCGAGGACGACGCCGACATCATCATCGCCGTCGACGTCGTTGGCGCGCCGGCCAAAGGCGGGCGCAAATACCCGACCTCCGTCGACCTGATGTTCGGTGCCACGCAATTGATGATGCAGTCGATCATCGCCGCCAAGCTGAGGCAATGCCAGCCGGACATACTGGTCAGGCCGGCGGTGTCGAAATACCGCGTGCTCGATTTCATGAAAATCGACGCCTTGATGGCCGAAACGGCTGATATCAAAGACGAGCTGAAGCGGGAGATCGAGAAGGCGGTGGAGATGCGGGCCAAGGTCGACACGAGCAGGCGCACCAAGCAGGTGGGGGGCGTGGCGCGGAAAGCCTGATGCTCGGTTGCCTCATCGAAACAAGCGCAAGCGCTGAACATTAGAAACGCACTGACTGCCAAGCCAGAACTGATCAAGACCATCCGCGGCGTTGGATACCTGTATCCAAAGCGGTGAACGAGTGTGGTTCAGGGACCAGGCTGCCAGGCGGGCGGAACGATCTGCATGACGAGGCGCATCAGATCGGCCTGGCGGGAGGCGCCGGTCTTCTGGAAGATATTGTCGAGATGGGTCTTGGCGGTCGCGTTGGCAATGTGAAGGCTGGCGGCGGTCTCGGCCAAGGTGTGCCCGGCGACAAGGCTGGCGAGCACGCGGGTTTCGGCCAGCGTAAGCCCAAAGGCTCTCGCCAGCATTCCGGCGGCGTCATGCTCGTCCGGTGCATTGCCGATGAACACCGCGGCTACCGCCGCGGGTTCCATGTCGGCGCGCAGGTCGCCGCCGGCCATCGGCAGCACGCGGGCGAAGACGGGCGGCAGGCCGGATTCGCTGAGGAGGACGGCAAGCCCTGTCTTGCCGATGCTGACCTCATCCTGAGCCGCAAGCATGATGGCGCTGTGAAGTTCCCTGGAAGCCGACGGGATCTTCGCTTGCAGAATGCCCCGGACATCCTGGATCGGGCCGCCGCTCCGCAGCATGTGCTTGGCCGAGCGGTTGGCGTGCAGGACGGCGCCACGTTCATTGGTGAGGACCACGGCGCATGTGAGCGCATCGAGTGCCTCGGCCATTCCTGCGCGCTCGACAGTGCCGATGTCCAGCATGTTGCTGATTATCACCGAACGGCGCACATGCGGCTGCAACAGTCTGCCAAGCTTGATTTCGCGCTCGGTGATAATGCCTTGCCGCTTATGCCGAGCAACGGCGAAGCCGGCAAGGCGGGTAGGGGTGTGGATCAGGAAGAACGACATGACGTCGACCAGGCCTTGCGGCTTCAGGCACTCCTGAAAATACCGGGAGGTCTCCAGGTAGGTTTGAGGGATATGGCGTGAGACCACATGCGGCATATCGAGCGAAGGCCATGTCGAGAGATCCTCGAGCAGCCGGGCGTGGATCTCGGGGATATATTTCGCCTGTTGCTCCAGCCAGTACGGCTCTATGCCCACGGTCCTGTAGATCAGCAGCCGGTCGTTGGCGAGGTCGTCAAGCTGCAGGACCGCAGTCTGGGCGTCGAGCGCATCCCTGATTCCGGCAAGCGCGTGCTCCCATCGCTCCGGGTCGAGTGCGCAATCGTAGATCGAGCCGATCAGCTTCGACAGCTCATGATGCGACAATGCCTTGGCCATCGACGGCCCCCTCGCATGTCGACAGCGCGTCCCATGCGGGCGGAAAGCCGCGCCCTCTCACAGGTGCTCTCGCTTCTCCAACTTTAGCGATCGCTTAAATTCCGATTATCTCCCCCAAACAGGGGATGCGCAAGCACCCGGGCGGTGAAATACTCTCGCCCCAGAAGATAAGGTCACACTTAACTGTGACAACCAGTGGGTTCAGCGCGTTCTCGGCTCGCGGACCTTCGCCACTGTGATGCAGCCGGGGGGACTAATCCAGAATTCTGCCTGCGTGCGCCGATTATCACGGCGCGACCGTCTATTGCTGAAACCTTGAGCCGGGCTCGACCCGGACAATTCGGAATGGAGCAGCATTATGTACAAGTACATTGCTTTTGCAGCACTTTGCATCGCGGCGATGCCCGCGCATGCCGGCGAGCTTGGAGCCATGAAGGCCGAAAGCATCGATCTCGCCGGTTTCCTTGGTGTCGTCTATTACACGCCGCAGGAGGACGGCTATCGGGTGGTCACCACGATCGCGCAGGGCGAGGCTGGCTTGCCCGTGCGTTTCGTGGCGACACTGACCGAGAACCAGATAGTCGCGGTCTCCGTGCCGGGCAAGCTGGGAGAGTCGGACCAGATCATCGAGATATCGCGTGTCGGCGGCAAACTCGTCGTCAGTCCGCAGGCTATAGACGGAATCGTGGTATCTTCCCCGAAGCTCGCCGTTGACTGATCCAAGGTCGAGTGAGGCGATCCAAGGTTGGTGATTCAGAGGCGGGTGCCTTGCGGCGGCGCTGGATGAGCCTGCAACGTCGGCGACAGACGACGTCTGCATGGCTCGTCCTGTGTGTTGTCGTCTTTACCGTCGGCGCCGGCTTCGGCGCCCAGGCTGAGCTGGCCCCGGGCAAGTTCTACGAAATTGTCGGCGGCAAGGTCGATGCGCGGACCTATAACGGCTTCCGTCGCTATCATGGCAGCTGCAATCACTGCCATGGTCCCGACGGCATGGGCTCGACCTTCGCCTCGGCCCTTGTCGACCGGCTGCCCGATCTCGAGGTCTTTCGGCGCAACGTTCGCGACGGTGTGCGCAGCGGCCCTTCGGTGATGAAGGGCTTCGCCGACGACCCCAACGTCGCTCCTTACATCGACGACATCTACGCCTACCTGCAGGCCCGCGCCGACGGTGCGCTTGGCCGAGGACGGCCTGAGCGGCTTGAACGCTAGAGCGGCTGGCTGCTGATCGCAGGTTGCCGGCTTCACCAGACGACGGTGAGACGATTGTCGTCCGCGAGCGCCACATGCGTGCCGAAAGATGAGCACTCGCGCTCAAGCATGGCTGCGAGCCAGGCGGCATCTTCGCGCAGGGCGCGGTTTAGCCGGAACCTGGCGAGCTGGAACGGCACCAGCTCGAGCGAAACAAGCGTACCGTCCGGTATGGCGAGCCGCGGCAGGTACATCAGCGCAAGCTCACCACGAAACGTTTCATTGCCGGTGATTCCCTCATAGTCGGTGAGGAAGTCGCCGCATCCGTAGAGGATCAACCGGCCGTGATGGATTTCGATCGGCTTGGGATGGTGGGAGGAGTGCCCATGCACGACATCGAAACCTGCAACATCGATGAGAGCATGGGCAAGTGCGCGGTCTTCCGCCGGAACCTGGTAGCCCCAGTTGCCGCCCCAGTGGATCGAGGCCACCGCGAGGTCGCCAGGCTGTTTTATGGCTTGCACGGATCGGGCGATCTGCTCGAGCGACCGGGCCGAGAGATCCGCCAGCAAATTGATGCCTGGCTTGTAAGCTCCGGCTGCCCATGAAGTTGGAACGCCGCTCGACTCGAGCGCGAAGCCGAAGACCAGCACGCGGCCCCCGCCGGCCGGTTCAATGACGGCAGGCGCCGCCGCCTCGTCGGCGTCAAGCCCTGCCCCGGCATAGGCGAGGCCGGCAAGCCGCAGCGTATCGAGGGTCTCGACGAGGCCAGGCTCATCGCAGTCGAGCACATGGTTGTTGGCGAGCACGCAGCAGTTTATCCGTGCCGCCGCCAGGCAGCCGATGTTTGCCGGGTTCATCTTGTAATTGATCCCCTTGGGCGCCAAGGACAGGCTGGTGGTGATGCTGGTCTCGAGATTGATGATCCGCGCATCGGGCGCTTCACGACCCAATTCGTTAAGCGCATCGCCCCAGACATACGCCTCGTCGACCTTTCTCGGGATCGGGCCATTGACGCGTTCGGCAAGCTCGACATAGGTCGTCGCCGATTTGACAAAGCGCTCGCCAAGGTGCGGATTGCCGGGACTGGCGAGGACCTGATCGATGCCGCGCCCGAGCATCACGTCGCCGCACAGGAACAGCTTTGCGCTGCTTCGGACGGACCGTTCAGATCCTGCGGCGGCGTTGTTCGCGATCTGCGGCATCGCTCTCGAATCTCCTGCGTGCCAACACCCGGTGACCCCAAGGGGTTCCCAGCCAATTTGCGCGGATCGCATCGCGCGCCGCGAGATCAACCTGTTCGTCGACCACAGCCAGATCGTTCGGCTCGAGGCGCATCGCTCCGGCATCTGGGGAACCAAGAGCACCTGGGGGCGGATTCAGAATATCGGGTGAGGGGGCTGAGCGGCCTCGTTCCAGCTTGGGTTCCTCGCCCCCACGAAAGTGGGGAGAGGTGGCTCGGCGAAGCCGAGACGGAGAGGGGACTGCGCCTGCAAAGAAAGACCCCTCTCCGGGCGCGTGGCGGCCCCCACACCCCCCCCCACCCCCCGGGGGGGGGCCCCCAAGTAATTGGGGGTGGGGAGAGGGGGGGGGGGGGAGTTGGCCCCCGTTAGATGGTATTGTTTT
>NZ_JBVVPV010000015.1:105496-128683 GCF_055811735.1 Mesorhizobium sp. WSM4850
GGGGGTGGGGGGGGCGCGCCCCGCCGCCCCGGGTGCGGGGACTGCCCCTCAAAACAAAGCCCCCTCGCCGGCCGCTTCGCGGCCACCTCTCCCCCCGCTTCGCGCGGGGCGAGGAACCCAAGTTCTGGCCGGCAGGCCATGCCTTTCGGTGGGGGGCGAGGAACCAAGGTCGTACCTCAGCCCCACTTCATCTCGCCGGTGGCGACCTTGGAGCCGATGTCGAGCGCAACGCCCATGCCGAGGCCGGGGAAGCGGGCCTCCATGGCGGTCTTGAGCGCGGCCGCGTCCTTGGCCTTGGCCAGTTCTTCCTCGAAGGCGATGAGATAGGTTTTGGTGTGCTCGACGCCCGAAAGGTCGGTGGCGGCCTGCGGCGTCATGTGGCCGGGCACGACGATTTCAGGCTTGGCGGCAACAATCTTTTCGAGATTGGCGAGCCAGGCGGCGCGCTGTTCCTTGCCCGACGTGTCGGCGGTCCAGACATGCACGCCCGAAAAAATCATCACCCCGCCGAACACCGCATTCAGCGACGGCACCGAGAGATAGCGCCGATTGGCAAGGCCTTCGGCATCGACGATCTCGATGGTCTCGCCATCGACGGTGAGCCTCTTGCCGTCGAAGACTTCGGGGATGACGACATCGGCGAGCGCCTGCGGGCCATTCTCCTTGAGCTGCGGCCCCCAGACGGCGATTTTCTTGTCGACGCTGCCGTTGATGGCGGCCACCGTCTCGGCAGCGGCGATCACCCGTGCCTGCGGAAAAACCTGCTTGATCGGCTTGAGGCCGAAATAATAGTCCGGGTCGGACTGGCTGACATAGATGGTGGTGAGCGTCTTGCCGGTCGCCTTGATCGCCTCGGCCACGGCCTGGCCGTCGGAATAGGTGAAACCGCCGTCGATCAGCAGCGCCTCGGAGGCGCCGGTGATCAGCACCGGGGCGCGAAAGAAGCCGTCTTCGCCAGCCGGAAAATGTTTCCAGGAAAGCCCTGCGGCTGCACGGCCAAGTCCGGCGGGAGCGAAGATGGCAGCGGCGCCGGCGGCGAGGGTGGTTTTCATGATGGCTCTCCGTGTGAACATGGATCTCTCCTGGGCTTGAGAATGCGGAATTCGGGCGGGCGCATCTTCCGGCGCAGCCTCGATGCCGGGAAGATGGCAGAGGCGGAATGCGTATTGAAGGCCAACAAAATAGACGTAATGTATGCTATTGCCTGACAATGAGGTCGCATTAGCCATGAGCCGCGCATGAACCTGAACCGGCTGGCCTATTTCGCTGCGGTGGTCGATGCCGGCTCGTTCACGCGGGCCGCCGAGCGGCTGGGCATAACCAAGGCGGTCGTCAGCCAGCAGGTGGCGCGGCTGGAGCGTGATGTCGGAACGACGCTGCTGATCCGCACGACGCGGCGCGTCCATCCGACCGAGGCCGGCCGGACATTCCATGCCCGCTGCCTGCAGGTTCTGCAGCAGGCCGAGGATGCCTTCGACGAGCTCGCGCAGGCGGCCGCCGAGCCGACCGGCACGCTGCGCATCGCGGCGCCCAACGATTACGGCACCTCGGCGGTGGTGCCGGTGGTCGCCGCATTCAGCACCCGCTATGCCGCCTGCCGGGTCGAGCTGACGCTGGGCGACGACACTATCGACCTGGCGTCCGGTGGAATGGACGTGGCGATCCGCGTCGGCTGGCTGGCCGATTCCAGCCTGCAGGCACGACGCATCGGCACATTTAGGCAATTCATGGTGTGCGGCGCCGGGTTCGCCGGGCGCTTCCAGGCCGGCGAACCGCAAGACCTGGCCGGGCTGCCCTTCGTCGCCAACATGGCGCTGCGCGAACCGCTGCTATGGCAATTTTCGCGCGGCGACGCCGAGCAGACCGTGCGCATGCAGGCAACGATCGCCATCGACGCGACGCCGGCAGTGCTGGCGGCCGTCCGCGCCGGTGCCGGCCTGTCGGTGCTGCCGGATTTTTTGGTGCGGGATGAGTTGGCCACGGGCCGGCTCGTCCAGGTCCTGCCCGAGTGGCAGCTGCCCTCCGGAGGCATCTACACAGTCTACCCCGCCGCGAGGTTCCGGCCGCCCAAGGTGACCAGGTTTGTCGAGATCCTTGTTGCGGCTGAGCAGAACGTGGCGTCAGGCGGGCAGGGGCGCCGAGGCTGAAGCTGCCGATCTCCCCCCTTGTGGGGGAGATGGCCGGCAGGCCAGAGGGGGGCGCTGTCCCGCCAACCTATCAGTCGATTGCATAGCGTAACCGCGCAAGTTCCCAGCCCATCATAGTTTGCCCTACTGCAGCTTGAACGCTGACTTCGTGAACACGATCTCGGTGCTGACTTGCGCCTTGGTCAAAGTGCCAGTCAATGTGGCCGGCAGGGTAGGACGTGGGTGCAAATCAGGAAGACAGTTTGCCCTCGGACGTGCCCTTTCACAATGCTGCCGGGCTCTAGCTTTTATCCTTTTAGTCGGCAGCTTCTCGCGGTATAATTAGATTTTCCTAAAATAAAAGTTTGAAAACGGAAAACCCTCCGTCTTTGGCGGGGCAACCTATGGGAGGCTCGCATGCTTAGCGGTTTTGGCAAGGCCTGTGCGGTAATCCTTTTTTCAGGGAACTGCGCTTTCGCCCAATCAGATTTGATAGAACCAGAGGCTGGAACGTGGAAGACGTGGGTAATCACGTCTGGCGAGGACTTCCGAGTCCCGCCGCCGCCTGACGCCTCCGCCGCAGCAGCCGAATTGGCACAGATGCGGGATCTCTTGGCGCAAAAGGATCCGGCTGCCGCCGACAAAATCACCTTCTGGGACGCCGGCTCGCCTGGGTACCGATGGATCGATCTGGTCAACAATCGCCTTCTCGAAAACCAGCAGATTCCAAATGCGCACCGCGTCTACTCCTATTTGACGATGGCGATGTACGACGCCACCATTGCTGCCTGGGACGCGAAGTACTTCTACAATCGGCCGCGCCCGAGCGAGGCGGACGCGACACTGGCGACTGCGCTGCCGCCGCCGCGGAGTCCCTCCTATCCGTCCGAGCATGCCGCAGCCGCCGGAGCTGCCGCGACCGTTCTTGCTTATTTCTTTCCCGAAGAGACATCGTCGTTCAAGGCAATGGCCGAAGAAGCGGCACAGTCGCGTGTCCTTGCCGGTGTCCAGTTCCCAAGCGATTCTTCCGCCGGCCTGGAGTTGGGGCGCAGGGTCGCAGAGCAGGTGATTGCGCGGGCAAAGGCCGATGGCTCCGATGCAGCGTGGAGCGGCACTGTTCCGACCGGGCCGTGCATGTGGGTCGGGACCAAACCCGCCAATGCAAACATGCCAAACTGGAAGCCGATCGTGCTGGCTGCACCCGATGAATTCAGGCCGCCGGCGCCGCCCGACTGCCAGTCCCCGGCCGTAAAGGCCGAGATGGATGCAATCCGACAGTCTGAACGAAAATTCCCTAACAGCTACAAAGCGTTCTACTGGCAAAGCCCATCCGGCCTGTTCACCGACTGGTATGACTATGCCAGCAAGTGGATGTTCGAGGACAAGACGGATACGAACCCGCCGCGTGCCGCGCGGGCTTACGCCATGCTCGCAACGGTCTATTACGACGCCTTCATTGCAAGCAACGACGGGAAGTACGCCTATTGGTATCTGCGGCCCAACATGCTTGACGCGAGCATCACCCCGCTGTTCGCGGTGCCAGCTCATCCCAGTTATCCGTCGAACCACTCCGCGCTCTCGACTGCCCGATGCGAGGTCCTGGCGTACCTGTTTCCCGGCCATGCAGAGTTCATCCGGGCGGTTGGCAAAGAGGCGGGTGATTCCCGCGTCTGGGCAGGCATCCACTATGAAATGGACAACCGGGCCGGCGCCGCGCTCGGTAAAGCGGTCGCGGGGAAATTTATCGAGCGGGCAAAAACCGACGGGGCGGACTAGGGGAAGGAAGGAGGCCCTCTTTTGATGCCATGGGTGCTATTCGCAAATGGTCGAGACGGCAGTTGGCCGAGAGCCGCGAGTTGTCGCCGGCTTCTGACTCTGGGATTTTAAGGACATGGACGAGGCGGTCGCCTGGGTGAAGCGCTGCCCCAATCCCATGCCGGGACCGAGCAAGATCGAAATCCGGCCGCTGAACGAGATGGCTGATTTGCAATGACACTCTGACGCCGGAGGTCACGGAAATCCATGACCGGACGGGCGAAAAGCTCAGCGGCATTGGAAAGGGAGGGCCGAACATGGCTTCTGTCGCGCGGGTCACCACATGGACGACCAGCACGAAGTGCTGTGGTGCGCTGCAACTATGGATTTTCAGAGAGCTGCAGCGAGCGTTTCCAGTAGATTTGTGCGGTGTGCGGACATATCCTGCAACTTTAGGAACGAATGCGGGAGGACCATCATGCCAAAGAAGGACGTAAGCTTTTCTCGACGCACGTTTCTCGGCGGCAGCGCCCTGGCGCTTGCCAGCGGCACGATTTCGATGCCGTTCGTGCGGACCGCGCGCGCCCAGGCGGCGACTTTCAAGGCCGGCGTCATCACGTCTCTGTCGGGCGAGAATATTTCGGGCGGCAATTTGACCAAGAACGGTTACGATCTCTGGGCCGAAGCGGCCAACGAGAAGGGCGGCGTCGAGGTCGGCGGCGAGCGTTTCATGGTCGAGATGTTCTATGGCGACGACCAGAGCAATCCGGCCACCGGCGCCGACGCCGCCGAACGGCTGATCGTGCAGAACGAGGTCGATTTCCTGCTCGGCCCCTACACCAGTGGCTCGACAATCGCCGTTCAGCCGATCTGCCAGAAATACCAGGTGCCGATGATTTCGGGCTCGGCCGAGTCGCCCAATGTCTGGTTGGCCAAGCCCGAATTCAATTTCGGCATCATCCCTTCCGTCGACACGACATCCGGCCAGTCGCTGGGCGTGCTGGTGGCGCTGTCAAACCCGAAGGCGAAGACGATCGCGGTGATCGGCGTCAACGAACCCTTTTCGAAGGAGACCGGCGAAGGCTTCCAGCGCGGCGCCAAGGAAGCGGGGCTCGAAGTCGTCGCCTACGAGCTCGTTCCAGCTTCCGGCGATCTCACCCCCGTAATGTCCAAAATCGCCGCCCTCAACCCTGACATCGTCGCGGTGGGCGGGCATGAAGAGCCGCTGATAAATGTGATCAAGACGTCGAAATCGCTGAATTATCGGCCGAAGGCCTTGATCATGCATTACGGCGTGACCAATCCGGCCTTCGCCGAAGCGCTCGGCGCCGATGCGAACGGCACCTCCGGCGTCGCCGTATGGCTGCCTACGGTGCCCTACAAGGACGACCTGTTCGGCACCGCACAGGACTATGTCGCGCGGGCCCAGGCAAAGTTCGGCCATGAGCCCGACTACACGGAAGCCGCCTGCTCGGCCAGCGGCCTCGTCTTCGCCGACGCCGCCAAGCGACTGGGCAAGAAGCCTTCGCTCACCCCCGAGGACCGCGTCGCCCTCAAGGACGCCATCGCCGACACCGACATCACGACTTTCTACGGACCGATCAAGTTCGAGAAAGAAGGCGACCACTATCACGACAACATCCAGCCGGTGCCAGTCATGATCCAGATCCAGGATGGAAAGACCGTCGCTGTCGGCCCGAAGGAAGCGGCCGCGGCCGAGTTCATCTACCCGTTGCCGGCCTGGAAATAATCGCGATTTGAGGCCGGGCGGAGTCGCTATTCGCCGTCGCCTGCTACGCCAGCGGGCAGCATGATGACGGCCGGCTCTTCCAAAGGCCAGGATGTAGGTTGGGCTTTATACTGCGGGCGTCTATTCACACTCGCGCCAAAAGCATGTTGCGGACTTTTTGGACTGACGGACAGGTTTGCCATTGGATCTTTTTCTTCAAACCCTGCTCAACGGCCTACTGATAGGCGGTGTCATCGCCACGTTTTCGATCGCCTTCCAACTGATCTTCGGCGTGCTCCATGTCATCGACTTTGCGGTCGGCGCGTGGGTCGTGCTCGGCGGCTACTTCGCCTACTACATGGCGGCCTTTCTCGGCATAGACGGGTTCCTCGCCATGCCGATGGCCTTCGTCCTGTTCGGCGCGATCGGCTATCTCATGGGGCCGATGATCTACAATGTTCGAAACAGCCGCACGGCGCGACCCGAACTGATGGCGCTTGCGCTGACCTTCGGCATCTTCACCTTGCTGCGCGGCGGAATGCTGACCGTCTGGGGTTTCAATACGCATAGCGTGCCGACGGCGCTTAGCGGTCACAGCATCATGATCGGCCCGGTCACGGTGCCCCTGATCCGGGTGGCGGCGGCGGCGTTCGCGGTACTCATCGCCGGCGGGCTGTTTTTCTTTCTCTTTCGCACGCGCTACGGGCTGGCGATCCGGGCGACGGCCGAAAATCGCCAGAACGCCGCCTTGATGGGGGTCAACATCCGGCGTCTCAGCGCCAATGTTTACGGGCTCTACGCGGGGATCACGGCGATGTCGGGCGTTCTGATGGGAGGCATCTATTCGGTCAATCCGGAGATCGGCCTGCGCTATACGCTGTTCGCCTTCTTCGTCGCCGTGCTGGCAGGGCTGGGCTCGCTGGGCGGCGCGCTTGTGGCGGCCCTGCTTCTGGGCGTCATCGAAGCCTTTGTCGCGACTTATGGCGGAGCCAGCTACTCGCATCTCGCGATCTTCGCAACGCTCTTCCTTGTCCTGTTGATTTCCCCGCGCGGCATCCTGCGGCGCGGACTGTGAGATGGCCCAGACCATGAAAAATCGTTGGGCCGGCCCGCTTCTCCTCGTCGTCATCCTCGTCGTGCTGGCGTTGCTGCCGGTGCTGGTCAACAATTACTGGCTGCGCATCGCCACCGGCGCGCTGATGTGGGCGGGGCTCGCCTGTTCCTGGAACATGCTAGGCGGCTATGCCGGCTACATCAATTTCGGCCATTCGGCCTTCTTCGGCATCGGCGCCTACGCCACCGCCATCCTGATGGGCGCGGATTTCGCAGTGCCGTTCCTCGCCACCATTCCCATCGGCATGATCGTCACAGCCCTGTTTGCGGTCGTCATCGGCGCGCCGACATTGCGGCTGCGCGGCGCTTATTTCGCCATCGCCACCTGGGCCTTCGCCGAAGTGCTCATGCAGTTCGCCACCGTCGTCGATTTCACCGGCGGAACCGGCGGTATCGGCCTGCCTCCCTTCCTCAACGAGCGCTTCTTCTATTTCGCCATGTTCGCGGCCGCCGTCCTGACCTATTTCCTCACCTGGTTGCTGTTCGAGCGCTCCCGCTTCGGCTTGAAGGTCAAGGCCTTACGGGATCACGAACCGGCGGCCGAAGCCATGGGCATCAACACCTCGCTGGTCAAGTTGCAGACCTTCGTGCTCAGCGCCGTCGTCGCCTCCGTGTTCGGCAGTATTTTCGCCTACTGGGTGACCTTCATCAATCCAAAGAGCGTGTTCGGCGGCGACATCACCGACCAGATGGTCGTCATGGTCCTGCTCGGCGGGCTCGGCAGCCTGTGGGGGCCGGCCATCGGCGGCGTCGCGCTGTTCTTCGTCAACCGGCTTATCTGGATGTACTATGGCGATACCGCCTTCTATATCGCCATTCTCGGCGCCGCCATCATCCTGGTGGTGCTGTTCCTGCCCAACGGCATCGCCGGCCTGTTTGCGCGGCGAAGCGGGAAATCAGGCAGCGTGCTCGACACGGTGCTCGGACGCCTGCTCGGCTCCCGCCAGGGAGGACGCTCGTGAGCATGACGGCGCAAGCGCCCGCGCCAGGCGACCAGCCCATCCTCTTCGTTCGCGACGTGCACAAGCATTTCGGCGGCATCCAGGCAGCCGCCGGCGTCGACCTGGAGGTCGGACGCGGCGAGATCGCCGGCCTCATCGGCCCCAACGGCTCGGGCAAATCGACCCTGTTCAACCTCGTGGCCGGCATGGAGACGCCCGATCGCGGGCAGATCCTGTTCGACGGCCATGAGATCGGCGGCAAAAAGGCCTATACGATAGCCCGTCTCGGCCTCGCGCGCACCTTTCAGATCCCGGCGTTGTTCGAGAACATGACAGTCAGCGGGAACCTTCTGGCCGCGGCTGCCGAGGGTCATTGGGATGGCGCGCAACAGCGGGCGGACGAGACGCTGGCGCTGCTGCATCTCGAACCGGTCGCCAACAACCGCGCGTCCGACTTGTCCGGCGGCCAGCAGAAACTGCTCGAATTCGGCCGCGTGATCATGCGCCAGGCATCCCTCATCCTGCTCGACGAGGTGACGGCCGGCGTCCACCCCAACATCCGCAAGATCATCTTGGAAGCGATCGCCAGGCTGCGCGAGCAGGGAACCAGCTTCTTCGTCATCGAGCATGACATGGAAATGGTGCGCAATGTCTGCGACCGCATCATCGTCATGGATTCGGGGCGGGTGGTGACCAGCGGCGCGTTCGAGGACATCGTGCAAAATTCCGAAGTCATGCAGACCTATCTAGGGCGTCCGCAATGAGCACGTTGGTCGCAGACAGCGTCGTTGCGGGCTACGGCAAGCAGGAGATCGTCCATGGCGTCTCCCTTGTCGCGGAAGCCGGCAAGATCACCTGCATCTTCGGCCCCAATGGCTGCGGCAAGTCGACCTTGCTGAAAGCGATCGCCGGCGCGCTGCCGGTATGGGGCGGCACAATCGGGCTCGGCGGCGAAACGATCAGCAATTTGCCGGTCCATGAAGTCGTGCGCCAGGGCCTGGTACTGATGCCGCAGGGCGGCGGCGTGTTTCCACGGCTGACGGTGATGGAAAATCTGCGCATGGGCGGCTACGCCATTGCCGACCGGAAGCTGGTGGACAGGCGCATCGAGGCTCTGGTCGACCAATATCCATCGCTGGCGCGGCGGCGCAAGACCACGGCCGGAGCCCTTTCGGGCGGCGAACAGGCGATGCTGGCGCTGGCGCGCGCGCTGGTGTCGGAACCGCGTTTCATCCTGCTCGACGAACCGTCCGCCGGCCTTTCGCCGGCCATGGTGAGCGAGACGCTGGAGCGCATCAAGGTGCTGACCGCGCGTGGCATCGGCATTCTCATGGTCGAGCAGAATATTCGCGAGGCCATGCCGATCGCCGACCGGCTCTATATCCTGGCCGCCGGAGAAAAGCGCTTCGAAGGCACGCCCGGAGATGTCCGCAACGACCGACAGATCATGGACATCTATATGGGCGGCGCCTGATGCCGCTTGGCACTTTATAGGTACTGCAAACTGTGTCGTGAATTGTCCAACCGAGCCGCTGTCACAGTCTCGCGGTAGCCTACCGAGGCTGTGGCAGGCCCTGATGGCGCGCGAGCGCGACGGCGGCGGCCCCTGCCGTGGCGGATGTCCAGGAAAGCCGAGCATGGCACGCGAGCGCAGCGCCTCTCGCAGTAGCGGTCGCGACACGCCTAGCCGCAGCGAAAGCTCGCGCTCCGCCGGGCTTCAGCGAGCCGTCCAGTAGCGCGTCGTAGGCTGAAGCTGCCGATCTCCCCCTTGTGGGGGAGATGGCCGGCAGGCCAGAGGGGGCTCTGTCCCGCCAACCTAAATCGCAACTGCGCCGTTACGGCAGCTAAAACTCAAATGCTTGCGTTCTTTCGCGCCCCCTCTGCCCTGCCGGGCATCTCCCCCACGAGTTCCCCACGAGTGGGGAGATTGGCCGACATCGGCGCTCGCTCATCACGACTTCGCAACCACAGCCGCATACTCGAGCGCCACCACGCCGTTGCTGAATTGCGTGGCCGAGATCAGCTCGAGCGGCACCTGCTCGCGGGACGGGAACAGCGGCTTGCCCTGGCCGACGGCGCTGGGGTAGCTGAGCAACCTGACGCGGTCGACCAGGTTATGGCGCAGCAATTCCTGCGCGACGCTGAGGCTGCCATGCACATAGATGTTGCCGCCGCTGCCTTGCTTTAGTTGCCTGACCGCTTGCGGCAATGCGCCCTTCAGCAGCTCGGCCGGTTTCCAGTCGAGCGCCTTCAAGCTCGTCGACGCGACATATTTCGGCAGCGCGTTGAACCGGTCGGCGAAATCTCCGGTTTCCTTGGGCCATGAGCCGGCAAAAATCTCATAGGTCGTGCGCCCCAAAAGCATGGCGCCGCTGTCGGCAAGCTCATCCTCCTTGAACCTTTGCATTTCATCGTTCCAGGTCACGCCAGGCAGCCTCTCGACCTCGGCGATGCCATCGACGCTGATGAATTCGGTGACGATGAGTTTTCGCATGGCGCTCTCCTTCTGTCACAGGCCTTTCGCGACACGTTCCGTGAAAATAGCGCGGTCGCTTGTTAGGGGCTTTCCCTATTCGCCTCCAAAGGACCGATACCATGGGGAAAAGCTTCTCCGACCTGGACTAAGTTCCCAAGATCGGATTGGTGTTACATCTGACGCAGATATTCCCAAAGAACGCATTGCAGGAAGCTCATGGGATTCGGGGTCTTCATTCACCGCCCAGATTCGATCTACAACGACCGCCCCGCAGAGCAATAGCAGTTTCCTCGCCCGTATCTACGTCGTGTCGAAGCATGCGTGGGTGACTGGATCATTTACTACGAGCCTAGCAAGGTATCCGATACCCGTGGCTATTACGCGGTAGCCAAAGTCCAACAGGTCATTCCCGATCCTGTGACGCCTGATATGTATCTCGCTCTGATTGAGCTCGGAACCTATCTCGATTTCGTCAATCCTGTCCCGTTCAACGGAACTGACGGTCTCGTTGAACGAGGCTTGCTCAACGACCAAGAGCGGATTTCCGGTCGCGCCCAATCGGCCGTCCGGCCGATCAGTCCAAGCGACTTCAACCGCATTATCGATTTGGGCCTGGAGACGAATGAGTTGTTGCTACCGCGCGTTGATGAGACCGGTACATCTGCTGGCTTTCAGGATGAGCAGGCGCCATTCGAATTCGAGCAGAGCCGTGATCGCGTAAGCTACATCGAATCGCGAATTGTGCGGGATCGCATTTTTCGTCGCATCGTCTTGCGCGCCTATGATAAGCGGTGCGCGATCACGGGACTGAAGTTGATCAATGGCGGCGGCCGGGCCGAAGTTTCCGCCGCCCATATTCGACCGGTCGAAGCGAACGGCCCGGATGTCATCAACAATGGGATCGCACTGTCTGGTACAGCACACTGGATGTTCGATCGCGGATTGATCAGCCTATCCGATGACTTGGAAATTCTGATCTCGCGACAGGTCAACGACCTCGACAGCGTGCAGGCATTCATAAACAAGACCCGTCGCGCGCTTCCGCCTCGCCGACAGTTTGAACGCCCGCATGCTCATTTCCTGCAATGGCACCGCGACCACTGCTTCAAGCAGTGAGGCGCGTCGCCGGACACCCGACCTCAGTCGACCCGATGTTCGGCGCCGCGCAACTGATGATGCGGTCGATCATTGCCAACAAGGTGAGGCAGTGTCAGCTCGATCATCTTGATCCGCCCGGCGGTGTCGAAATACCGCTTGCTCCATTTCATGAAGATCGATGCCTTGCTGGCCGAAACGGCTGACATTATGAACGAGCTAAAGCGGGAAGGTGGTCGGTGCAGGGGTGCGCCTCGCGAAGGGGAGAGTTGGAACTGTCGCTTTTGACCCGTTCGAGACCTTCATTCTCGGCGTTGCGAATGGCAGCAACGCGCCCAATGTCGGCCATTGAGGTGATCTTTGCTGTTGCCCGATAGCAGACGTTGCCGGCGATTACTCTGGACATCGTAGTTGCGCCAATTCCGGACGTTGATCAGGCTTCTCCGTTGCAGACATTCGAGCTACGGCTGGAGCTACCGAAGCCAGCCGTTGCTACCAAGCTTGGGTGATCCTCCCACGCGTCGACGCGAGTGAAGGGCGGCCTCGTTTCAAACTGGCTCCACGATAATCTCCGGGCAGGCCACGACATTGAATTAGAAGGGCCTGTCGGAGGTTTCAACTTCGACGATCTACCATGCGAGAAGCCGCTTTTCCTTTCGGGCGGCAGCGGCATCACTCCCGTTATGTCGATGGTGCGGGCGCTAACCGACCGGGCATCTGGCCATGACATCCGTTTCATTCACTGCGCTCGGACGGCGGACGACATCGCCTTCCGCTCCGAGTTGGAGGCGCTCGCCGCGCGATTCTCCAATGTCGATGTAAGTTTCATCTGCAGCCAGGAAGGTTCGGCGTGGCAGGGCCCTAAGGGTCGGATCGACGGCCCCATGCTCTTGCGGCTGGTTCCGGACCTTCACCACGCACGTCTTACGTTTGCGGCCCCGAGCCGTTTATGCAGACGGTTCGGGCCTGCTTCGCGGAGATCGGCACGCACTCTCGCAG
The DNA here is from genome assembly GCF_055811735.1 of Mesorhizobium sp. WSM4850. NCBI lineage: Bacteria > Pseudomonadati > Pseudomonadota > Alphaproteobacteria > Hyphomicrobiales > Phyllobacteriaceae > Mesorhizobium > Mesorhizobium sp. WSM4850. The sequence goes on from NZ_JBVVPV010000015.1 coordinate 117,731, forward strand.
TATCATGAGGAAAGTTTCGGGGGCGCGGTGGGCAATTCCATGCCTCCGCAATCGGCTGTCGCTGGCCCAACGCGCGTCCGCTTCGCCCGGTCTGGCGTGGAGCACCTGTGTGCGCCTGGAGAGACTCTGCTCGATGCGGCGCACAATTGTCACTTCTACATCACCAAATTGTGCAGACGGTGAGCTGGCTACACCTTGCACACAGCGAACGAGCAGGTCGGCTATGCGACCTGTCGAACGCGGTTGCCGTATGTCAGCGAACCCTTCTCGCCAAAGACTCGACGGGTCTCAAGGATTGGACGCTCCTGGAGAGCCACTCGCAAGTATGAAGGACGCTCACGCCAATCATTTCGAGATGGATTTTGCCCAGCGGGAGTTCATTCAATGTGTCGTCGATCTCGGCACTATGTGTCGGATCAAGCTCTCCATGAATTCTCAATGTCCTGAATGCCGCTTCAGGAACGCCCGACCGATCTCGGATTTCATCGACACGCTGCTTGGAAGGAGGAAATGCTTCGAGAACTGTGATGTATCCCATCAGCATGATCGGGTGGTGATGGTTCAGCCAGTAATATTGCGAGCCAACGAGATTGGCCAACTGGGGCGAGGGCACAATCGAAAGCGCACAGTCCACATCGTAACCTGCTGAAGCAAGATCCTCGAGCGCCCAAGCATCGTGGTCCCGCTCATCTTCGATATGGCCGAGATAATAAGCACCCAACCTTCTCGCCAAAGGATCCGTTGCCGCCAGCTTTTCACAGACTTCAGCCCCACGGCCCATCAACGGGACTGAGGCCCGCATCAGCTGGTGAAGCAAGACAAGGTAGGGTGGGACGACCTGTTCCAGCGGATCGTGGCTCCACAGCTTCTCGAACGCAGCCTCGAGCGGGCCGATACAGAGAGCGACTTTGGTCCTGACGCTTTCACTGTTGGCGATGGACATACTTACAACCTTCATGAGAGGACATAACGAACTGAGCGCTCATGAGCCGAGGGGGCCAAGCCGTCGAACTCCCGGCAAACTCCCTCCGATTCGCCTTGGCGTTCTGAGATGTGACCCATTCTGCTGGAACTCGGGTGCACATTCAACTCGTCACTTCGGACGTCATCAGCGTCACTACTGTCGGCCACGACGACACCTGCCCCTGAACGAGAATCCTCCGCAGCGCTCAGGCAATTCAGATGTATTATGACGTGCTAATAATGACTGGACAGTTCCAGGAGACCAATTACAATAGCGCTCGATATCTTCGCATTGCTGCTTCACAGACTGTTTCCAGATCGCGAGATTCAGGGGGAACCGATGCCGGATTTTGCAAAGAATTTCCAAAGCTTGAAAGACAGCGGGGTAATCCCCGACATCCAAGAGAACATGTTGCCGCCGAATGTTCACGATGTGATTTCGAACTTGAGTCCTGATGAAATAACGGTTCTTAAAAAGATCGCGGAAAGCACCGGGTCTCATCTCACCTTACACAACAAAGATTACCATTTCGCAGTTTGCGGCTTGTAAGAAGGCTGAGGCACTGACGTCCCGGCTTAGCACCTGGCCCGCCGCGAAGGCAGAGACTTTCGGGAAACTCTCGCCACAAAGCGGAAGAGTTTGCGACCTTGGCTTCGTTGAAGAGTTGGTTGAAGGGATACTGGACCGATTGCCAATAACACGCTTGGCGGATATCACGCCCCTTGACTGCGTGGGCGCGCCGGTGTTCGCGGCGATTGCGCCGCTCGCAAGCGACTTGACGACCCATTTGGGGAAGGGGCCGGACCGGCGATCGGCGCGGATCAGCGCGATCATGGAGGCGGTAGAAAGGGTCGCGGCCGAGCGGATTGCTGCTCCCTCCCGCTGTGCGAGCTTCGAGCAGCTTCGCGCATCCGGTGTCAACGTCGCTGATCCTCTGGATTTCGATTTGCCGCCGCGGACCGCTTACCAAGCGAACCTGGAGTTCGAATGGGTCGAGGCCTGGGATCTATACGGTTCCCGGCCGATCTGGATCGCGGCCGACCTCGCTAGGACGCCGCCCAAGCAGGGAATATTGGATCATGTCGATACGAACGGACTGGCCGCAGCCGCTACCTATGCGGAGGCGCTGCGCCATGCGCTCCTGGAAGTGATAGAGCGAGACGCTGTGAGCCAGCATCAGTTCTTCGATCTGTTCGGGGATGACGGGCGCGTGCCACCCCACAAGGCGAGGATCGATCCGGACTCGATTCCAGAGTCCTGTAAGCGCTTCGTCTTGTCCGCGACCGAAGCCGGCATGGATGTCGTTCTTGAGGACCTGACCAGCGATCTGGAAATCCCGGTTGTCGGCTGCATGCTGGTCGATCGCGCCTTCCTGACCGAGCATGGCCCGATCACGCATGTCTTCGGTGGCTGGGGAGCCGACCCAGTTACAGAAACGGCCCTTCGGCGAGCGGTTACCGAAGCATTCCAGTCGCGTGTTGGCGTCATTCAGGGCGCAAGAGACACTTTCAACGGCCTGTCCGCAACGGCTCGGCCGTTCACGCTCTCGGCAAGACGGCATCTGCTCTGCAAGGCGCCGATGGTCCCGTTCTCTGCGCTTCGAAGCAGGGCGTTCGACGATCTGGAATCCGAAACTGACTATATTCTCGATCGGCTGGGATCGGTGGGCATCCGGCAAGCAATCGCCGTGGATATGAAACGCGACGATCTAGGCATTGCAGTCGTGAGGGTCAGGGTGCCTGGCCTCTCCGCCTTCGTCGCGGACCGCCATCGCGTCGGCTGGAGATGTGCGAGACACCTCTTGTGATGCATGAGCTGCCGCCGATCGTTTTCATTGGGCCAACGGCGCCGCGAGAGGATGTTCTCTCGGTTCTGCCCGACGCCCTGGTGGCGCGGCCCTGCCGGCGCGGTGACCTCTATCGCTACCGTATCCTCAAGCATTCCATTTTTCTCATAATCGATGGTGTCTTTGGCGGCTCACTCGCTGTTCCCCCGCGCGAGGTCATTGATGTCATCAAAGACGGAGCTGTCGTCATCGGAGCTTCGAGCATGGGCGCGCTGCGTTCCGCAGACTGTTACCCGGCTGGCGCGCTGGGGATTGGCATCGTCTACCGCCTATACCGGCGGCGCGCGATATCCTCCGAGGATGAAGTCGCCGTCACGTTCAGGGAGGATAGGCCCTATCCGTCGCTGACAGACCCGCTCATCAATATCCGTGTTGCATTGCGCCGAGCCGTGAACCTTGGCGTGATGACGGCAGCCGACGGTGTTTCCATCGTTGCAGCTGCCAAATCAACGCATTACTCTCATCGCACATGGAGCGCGGCGTTCAAGGATGCCGGGGTCATACCTCCCATGGCGACGCAAGAGTTTCTCAAGGGGGCCGACGCAAAGCGGCAGGACGCGAAGCTGGCGTTTCGCAGGCTCGAAAAATGGTTGCGGACGGGGGCTTTGCGACCACAGCCGCCAAAATATGGGCCTGGACTGTTCGGATTGTTGGACGAAGGGCGCGAGCGTGGGCCTGACCCGCTCGACGGCACCAAAATAGATGCAATTCGAGATGATCTGGTGGCGTGGATCGTGGTTTCCGGATACATTCACCGCATGCATCTGCATGGACTTTCAACACAAGAAATCACCAGCAAGCTGACGGTCGAGCAGGCAAATACGCTCTGGGCCGCGATCAGCACTTCCTTCGACTTCGACGCCGCTCTTACAGGGTTCAACGTATTCAATCGAGCGGTGAGGGAGGCACGGCGACTCGGGATTTCACCTGAGGCGAGCGACCTTCAAGACGCCGAGCTGGAACTTGCGTGCGCCCACCAAGTCTCGTGTTGGAACGAGCTGGCGACCAGTGGGAGATTGTCGACGCCGGACTTGGCGAAGCAGCGGGACCTGCACGCCCTGACGAAAAGCTTGAGACGCATCCTCTTTCCGCCTGCAAGTGCTCAGGAACCTATGGAACACCAACCACAATGGGAACGCAACTAACCAGCAGCGACGGCTTGCAGAGTGAAAGCGTCTGCATGCTGTTCACGGATATCGAGGGGTCGACAGGGCTCGTTGACAGATATGCCGATGTCTATCCATTGATGTTGTCGCGGCACCGTGAGCTGCTTCGAAACGCCATCGAGTCGCATGGAGGAGAGGAAGTCGGGGTTGCCGGAGATTCCATCTTCGCGCTGTTCCCCGGCGCGGACCTTGGGGTTCGGGCAGCGATCGACGCCCAAATTGCAATCAGCAAGGAAAAATGGGCTAAGGGGTGCGAGCCCAAAGTGCGAATGGGTTTGCACGCTGGCAAGGTGCAGCGGCATGAATCCGCGGTCGTGGGCATAGAAGTACATCGCGCGGCTCGAATAAGTGCAGTTGCGCACGGTGGGCAGATTGTGATTTCGCATGCCGTCCGTGATGATATCTCTCAAAGTGCAATTCAGCCGGGCATGCACATCCGCGACCTTGGCTTCCACCGCCTGAAAGATCTGCGCTATCCGGAAGCGCTGTTCGACCTGGTGGTTCCAGGACTGCCCAGCGATTTTGCGCCCATCTCGTCGATGGGTGCAAACAGGACGAATCTCGCTCTCGAGCCGGAGGCATTCTTCGGAAGGGACGCGGACGTCGAGAAGGTCCGGCGACTTATCCTCGAAAGCGGGCGCAGATTGGTCACACTCACCGGCACGGGCGGTTCTGGAAAGACGTCTCTTTCGCTCGTGGTTGGCAGGTCACTGATACAATCCTTCGCTCGTGGCGTATTCTTTGCCCAGCTCGGCAACATCCACAGTGCAGATTTGATTCCGTCTGCGATATGCCAGACGTTAGGCATACAGGAAGTAGCTGGACTTTCTGCGATCGAGTCCCTGCGCAACTCGATCGGCGATGCGCACTTGTTGTTGATTCTTGACACGTTCGAGCACGTCATTGCCGGTGCCCCGACCGTGACGTCGTTGATGAAGGAATGTCCCCATCTTGCTTTCATTGTCACCAGCCGGGAGACCTTGGGCGTTCGAGGTGAGACGGAAGTTGTCGTGGGACCGCTGCCTCTCCCCGATGGAAGGGCCCCTTTCGGCGAGGTTTCGCAGAACCCCTGTGTACGGCTCTTCGTCGACCTGGCCCAGCGAGAACGTCCAGAGTTTAAACTAACGCCCGACGTTGCCCGTGAGATTGTTCAAATCTGTCGGCGCCTCGACGGTTTGCCCTTGGCGATCGAGCTCGCTGCTTCGCACATACGCGTGCTGGATCCGGCCGCACTCTCGCGGCGGCTTGTCAGAGGTCTGCACAGCCTCAAGCACAAGGTGAGAGATGTCGACCCACGCCACCGCACCTTGCGGGCGGCCATTCAATGGAGTGAGGATCTTCTGACGCAGGACCAGCGCGAGGCGTTCCGGAAGCTGTCTGTCTTTGTGGGTGGGTTTGACGTGGCGGCGGCAGAATACGTGATGGCTCCATGGTGCAACGGTGATGAGGCCGTCGAACACTTGGAGTCGCTTCTAACAAAGAGCCTCGTGTATCAGAATGTGACGCTCGGGAAGCCAAGGCTCCACTTGCTCGACACCATTCGAGAGTACGCCAGCCAAGGCCTGAGCCAGTCGGGTTCGTTGCAGGATTGTCAGGCGCAGCATGCCCGCTACTTTGCCGCCCTCGTCGCGGACGATGCTCCGAACGTGATGCGGCACAATCAACGGGATTGCGTCGAACGGCTTTTCCAGGAGACCGGCAACATAAGAGCTGCTCTTGAATGGCTGATGAAGCAGTCAGACGCGGACGGGACGGCCAAGCTATTTTGCGCGCTGAAGTGGTTCTGGATCTCCCGTGGCCAATTCTCTGAAGCGAAGCGGTGGTCGAAAGCAGCTGTCGCGCAGGCTCGGCACGTAGGAGAGGCAGGTCCGCTCGCCGAGATATTGGATGCAGCAGGTTGGATCAGCTACATGTCGGGCGATCCTGCAAGGGCTCACGAATTGTCCAATGAAAGCCATAGGCTCTGTCTGGAGCTTGGCAATCAAGCCGGTGCAGCGAGTTCCGGCATTATTTTGGGCATTGCCAAGGTGACGTTGGGAGAAGATCTGGAAACCGGTCTCGAACTGATAAGCGGGTCGCTGGAACTCTTCAGGGCCCTGGGCGACGACTACGGGGCCGTGGTGGCGTTGATCGCTTTCGGCGAAGGGGCCCGTTCAGAAGGCGACGAGAAGACGGCCGAGAAATACTATCAGGAAGCTCTTTCCCTGCTGGAAGGTCTCGGGGATACCTACTGGCCAGGTCATTTGTTGCAGAACCTGGCTCATTTCAGGCTGCACCAAGGAGACTGGAAAGAGGCAGCCAGGTTGGCCCGCGACGCCTTGGCCATCAGCGAGAGGTATGACTACCCGGTGGTTGTCAACCTGGCGACTGCCGCTGTCAGCGGGGTATTCCTGGCAAAGGGAGCCGCCAAGGAAGCTGCCTGGACCATCGGTGCCATCCAGGCGCGTTTAACGCGATTTGGAGCCCAGTTCGAGCCGACCGACAACGCCGATTTTCAGAAGATTATATCGGTGACCCGCGAAACACTTGGTGAAGAGCAATTTGCATCCTGTGTTTCGAAGGGGTCGAGCGCTTCGTGGGAGGATGTTCTAGCTCTCGCCCGGTCGTGCAGCTAGTCGGCCTCGAACACGCTGATCTCGGGCGGGTTGGCCCGCGTGATCGGTCCCAAGGCACGGCGCGCTCGCAAGACGACAGCCTGCAAGCAGAACAGCGCGTTAGGACAGGGCTACCCGAGGCGTTTGCTGAAGGCGTTAGTAAACTTCACCTCGCCATCGCCGCCGACGCCTCGGCGAATACCACGTCCAAATAGTCGTCCGTGACATGCACCACGGCAAAGCCGCCCATGAACGCGGCTTTCGGCTTGAAGAGATCCAATCCGCTGTGCCGATAGACCATGGCGGTTTCGTGCTGATGGCCGTGGAAAATGCGGATGACATTGTATTTCGCGAGAAGCGACTGCAGCGCCTGGCGCTCTGCATCGCTCCACCAGTGAGGCGTGCCGGACCCGTCGTCGTCGAAAGTCCGCCTGACGGGATCCCATCGTTCCGTCGAGAATTGGTCCCAGCCGTAATGTTGGAACAGCACGACTGGCCTGCCATCGGCAGCGTAGGTGGCGAGGTCGTTCTTGAGCCAGGGCAGCCCGCTGATTGCGCCTTTCGTGGTGTCACCCGCGAAGCGGTGCGCCTGGACAAGATGGAGTCCGCCCCAGTCCCACGAGTAACTGTCGGACGCTACATCGTAATTTAACACCGGTACTGGCGGCTTGAAAAATACCGTCGTGCGGTGATTGAGTTCGACATAATCCCGCAGTTCTCGCCGATACCAATCGACATGAGGCGGTGGACCGTCTTGATCTAGGTCGTGATTTCCAAGACCGGTGTAAACCGGAAAAGGGATACGATCGGGACCGATACCCTCCTGGTGGCGCTGGCTGAACTGGCGAAGCTGTGATCCCTCGCCGGGCGTCGCGACCTGACCGCCCCCGTCATCGGTCATGTCGCCGCCGATGATCACGCCGAGCGGCTCCGCGATCTTGTGCCCCGCACCCGCAAGTCGCGTCGCGGCCCCGTCAATTCGGCTTGGCCAACTCTCGCCGGAAATGCGATTGATGGCGAGCGATGTGACGGAGGAGGCTTGCGTCGGCTTGCCCTCATTCGCGCAATTGGGGTTCAGGCCGCTGGCCATGCGGCAGGCATGCACGTCACTGGTAAAGATGAATGTTGCGTCGGTTCGGGCCGTTGTGGCTCAGCCTGGCCCAACGAGGCATTGGGGAACATGGCTGCTGCGCCAAGGCCGAGCAATTGCATCACGACCGCGCGTCTGGATGGAGGATAATGTCCGTCGCGGCATTGGTTCATTGTTTATCGTTCCGACTTACGAGTTAAATCGCATTGGGTTGAAGCGAAAGCGACGTGAATTTGTGCCAGCCCTCATTTGGTCACATCTACGGGAGCCTGCGACGGCTCGTGCCCAGTGTATCCAGCAGCTTTCCTTAAGCCCACTCAAATACAGCAGTCTGTCCTTGCAGGCGGCCGGACCTCCGGAAGGGCGCCGAGATCGCTCTTTATCTGCGCCGTATCCACCTCCTTGAGAGCGGATCCGGGCTCAGCGCGATCGTCCGGTTTGGAAAAATGTCGTGAATGACCGGAAGTGGCGCGACCGAGCCGGCCGGGCATCGGCTCGATACCGCGATGGAGCGTTCTACGTCTCAATCGGGTCAGTCAGGGACCTCGGACCTACCGGATCGAATGTCCGCTATCGCTTTTTTGGACGCCAGAAACTGCCGGTCGGCAAACGGCCCATTGCGGTCATCCGCGAGTATGCATCTGGCTGACTGGAAATGGCGCAAGGGTCATTGACGAACAACCGCGTCGCCTGCTTGTCATCCCCTCTTGCCATCCCCACCACCTTCCCCTAATCTCCCTCTGAGAAAACCTTTTCCCAAATCAGCTTGCATCTGCTGACCTCACCAGTCGGCGTCTCGCAGGGTGATTAGAGAAAACCTTTTCCCAACCAAGGAACTCGCCGCGCACCATGGTTTCCGACGCCTCGCCAGCGCCCGCCAAAAACCCGGTCACCCTCCGTGAGGTGGCAGCGCTTGCCGGCGTCAGCGTGGCGACGGCCTCAAAAGCGCTGAACGGGCAGGGGCGGATGACGGCCGAGACCCGCGAGCGCATTCGCGAGACGGCGCAACGGCTCGGCTTTCGCCCGAACAGCCTGGCGCAGAGCCTGTTGCGCCGGCGTTCCTTTACCGTCGGCCTGTTGACCAACGATACCTATGGCCGGTTTTCGCTGCCGGTCATGTCGGGCATTTCGGATGCGCTGGTCGACAAGGGCGTCTCGGTGTTTTTGTGCAATGTCGAGGATGACCAGCGCCTCGGCCAGCTGCATGTCGATGCCATGCTCGACAAGCGCGTCGACGGCATCATCGCCACCGGCAAGCGCATCGATCGCCACCTGCCGGTCGACTTGTCCAATCTCGGCGTTCCCGTGATCTACGCCTTCACCCAGCCCGATCCCGGCGCCATCGCCTTTGTCTCTGACGATGCCGGCGGCGCGCGGCTGGCGGTCGAGCATTTTTGCCGGCTTGGCCGGCGGCGCATCGCCCATGTCAGCGGGCCGGCGAGTTTTACGGTGGTGCACGCGCGGGCACAGGCCTATCGTGACGTGCTGACCGAGAAAGGCTTGCCGGTCATGGAACCATTGCTCGGATCGTGGTCGGAAGCGTGGGGTCACGAGGCGGTGAAGATGCTTTTCGACGGCAAGCTGTCGAAGCGCGGGGGCGAAAAGCCCGATGCCGTGTTTTGCGGCAACGACCAGATCGCGCGCGGCGTCATCGACGCGCTGCGCGAGCGCGGGCTTGGCGTGCCGGACGATGTCGGCGTCATCGGGTTCGACAACTGGCAGATCGTAGCCGAGGCAACCCGCCCGCCGCTGACCTCCGTCGACATGAACCTGGCGGCACTCGGGCGCGAGGCCGGCCTCACCTTGCTTTCGCTCGTCGGCGGCGAACCCGCCGAGCCGGGCATAAGAAAACTGCCGTGCCGGCTGGTGGTGCGTCAGTCATGCGGCCGTCCACCGGACGGCTGAGATTAAGACGCCGTGCGGGGAGCGCGGCCTAAGCAGAACCATCAGGAGGAGAACCATGAGAAGAACTATGATTGCCGGGCTCGCTATTGCCGCGAGCATCCTGAGCTTTCCGGCCGCCGCCGCCGAGACCGCGAACATCTGGGTTCGCGCCGACGGCTCGAACTTCATGCCGCGCATCGTCGATGCCTTCAACAAGGGGCATGAGAACCAGATCAAGCTGGACATCATCCCCAATGCCGAGATCATTCCGAAATACGGCGCTGCCGCCGCCGGCGGCACAGCACCCGATGCGCTGTCGCTCGACCTGATCTACACGCCGTCCTTCGCTGCCGCCGGTCAGCTGGAAGACATCACCGACTGGGCGAAATCGCTGCCTTATTTCAACAGTCTGTCGCCGGCGCACGTCAAAACCGGCACCTACAAGGACCGCATCTACGGGCTGCCGTTCTCCGCCGATAGCTCGGTGCTGATCTGGAACAAGAAACTGTTCAAGCAGGCCGGCCTCGACCCTGAAAAGGGGCCGACCAACTGGGCCGAGATCGAGGCCTATGCCGAAAAGGTCAACGCGCTTGGCGGCGATATCAAAGGCTTCTATTTCTCCGGCAATTGCGGCGGCTGCAACATCTTCACATTCACGCCGCTGATCTGGGCCTCGGGCGGCGACATCCTCACCGAGGACGGCTCGAAGGCGACGCTCGACAGCCCGCAGCTGCGCGGCGCCATCGATCTTTACCGCTCGATGGTCAAGAAGGACCTGGTGCCGGCAGGCGCGCAGACCGATACCGGCTCCAACTTCTTTGCGGCGTTTGCCGCCGGCAATATCGGCATCTCGCCGTCCGGTGCCTTCGCCATCGGCGCGCTGAACACGCAATACCCAGACATCGACTACGGCGTCACCTTCCTGCCGGGCAAGGATGGCGGCTGGTCGTCCTTTGCCGGCGGCGACAATTTCGTCGTCACCAAGGGCACGACCAAGGTCGCGGTGGTGAAGGAGTTCCTCGATTTCGCCTATTCGCTCGAGGGCCAGACCATCCTGGCGAAATACGGCAGCCTGCCGGTACGCGGCGACATCGCCAACGAGGCGCTGAAAGATCTGGACCCGCGCTACAAGATCGCCGCCGAAGCGATGGCCAAGGGTCGGACGCCCTATTCGGTGGTGTTCAACGACCTGATCAACTCCGCCAACGGTCCGTGGAACCAGATGGTCAACGAGGTCTTCTTCGGCGAGGACGTCAATGGCGCCATCGCCAATGCGCAGGAAACCATGCAGTCGATCATCGATTCGGTACCGCAGCAGTAAGCGCCGGCTTACCTCCCCCTTGAGGGGAGGTCGGACCGCAGGTCCGGGTGGGGTCGTCGCGGCAGTGCTCGACGTTCTCTTTGCGTCG
>NZ_JBVVPV010000016.1:0-126924 GCF_055811735.1 Mesorhizobium sp. WSM4850
GTTGGCTTTAGAGTAATTTCGACAAAAGATTTGACGGAAGAATGGGGACCAATTCTGAAGGAACGACTGGCCATGTATCGGCTGCTGCGTGAAGAAGCCCGACAGGCTGGCACCCCAATGGGGCACGATGCATTCCACGAGTCCTACATCCGATTTGTTGACCTCATTCAAGAGCGCAAAATGGGCGGCGTCAGGATTGTGGCTACGAAGTTGCCGCGTGATTGAGGAACGCCGCGCATTACCGACTCTGCTCGCCCGCGCCGACGAGGTGGAGCGGGCTTACATGCCCCCGTTAAATTGATCTAGGCTGATTTATGAGTACACGGCTTAGCTCTCGTCACTAAAACCCAGCAGCGACGCATGACGTATTTTGCTGTGGTCACCGCGAAGATGCTTGATGCGCAGCTTGACGCCAGGCCCGACCCATTGCGTTGCCGGCCGTTTCTTCATGGCCTCGGGCGGCGGCCCAGCGTGTTCCTGGACCCGCTTCCACAGCCGTTCCTTCATGTCGCGATTAATGCTGATGAACGCCGAACCGACATACTTTCCTGTGCCGGGTTCCGCTAAAAGCGCGAAGGCCGCCTTGCCCGGCTCGCGCTCGACGCCGAGCAGTTCGAACTCGTCGACCGTCCAGCTCTTGGTCTTCAGCCAGTTCGTTGTCGGGCCGCTGCGATATTTGCTGTCGGCCCGCTTAGAGACGATCCCCTCAATCCCGGCCTGGTCGACCAGGTAGAAGATCGCTTTGGGGTCGCCGGGTATAGCCTCGCTGAACTGGATCCGGCTGTTCGGCTTGATGATGCCGTAGAGAATTTCGCGGCGCGCCTTGCAGCCGATGTCGCGCAGGTCGTGGCCATTCAGATGCAGAATGTCGAAGGCGCCGAGATACATGGCATAGGGATCGCTGTGGACGGCTTTCTGAAGCGCAGCGAAGTCAGGCAGACCGGCCTCATTGGTGACGACCGCCTCGCCATCGATGATCGCGTTCTCGACCTCAAGCTCCCTCGCGGCTTCCACGATCCCCGCATATTTGCTCGTCCAGTCCGCACCGGTTTTCGTGTAGACGCGGATATCCTCGGGACTGTTGATGACGATCTGGGAGCGGTGGCCGTCGAGCTTGATCTGGTGAAGCCAGTCATCGCCCTCGGGCGGCTTGGTTACCAGCTTGGGCTCCATCGGCGGAATGAACTCGAGCCGGCGGACGCCGGTACTTACAATTTTACGCACTTATTCGAATGTGGAGACGTTCCACGACCAGCGCATCAGCCAAATGGATGAAACCCGCGCCCTACGGAGGGAAGGACGCGGGCTGATCGGGAGGGGACACCGATCTCGCAGCATTGGTTCACAGGAGAAGATGCTGCAGGAGTCGAACGCCCTCCCTGAGCTGGGTGTTCCATACGAAAGTCAAAAAAGCCCGCCGCACCTTTCGGCACGGCGGGCGATCGTCACCAGGCACAGGGTGCGGGGGGGCGGGGTGTGCCCGGATCGGAGGAAATCCTACGCGCGCCGGCTGCGTCGCGTCTACCAACCGGCGGTTGGCACCTTTAGGCACGGCTGGCTTTCGGTTGGCGAGTGTATGGTGGCGCTTTGCCCCTAAGGAGAGTAGGGTTTCCCGGTCGCCCATACCTTCCGGCAATTGAGCGCTTGAGAGCGAGCAACGTGCTTTCGCCTAATCAGGGAGAAGTACGATGCAGCAGCTATATTCCAACCTCGTCACTCATTATGAGAACGCGGTGTCCTTTCAAAACAGAGTTGTAGAGCATGAGCGCCGGTGCGGACATGTCCTCCCGGAAAGCGAAGCGCTGCTAGACATTCTGGCCGAGAATTTGGCCGAAGCCCGTCGCGCCCTTGATCGTGTGACTCACAGTCACCACTAGCTCACCGGCCAAGCGCTTGTTTCGAGGCCAACAGAAGTTCTTCCTCGTCCACCACTCCGGCCATGTAATTGGCCATAATCCGAGAAGCGAGCGTTTCACGTTGCTTTTCAGATTGAGCCCCAACCTTCAGCCGATCGAACACCCGGCCCAATAGGGCCAACTCGGACGAATTGAAAACACCCGAATCCTCTGCTCTTCCACGAAGCGGCATGACAAACCCCCTTGCCCAGAGATTTTGTTCGTGCAGCATTATTATACACCAAAAAACCGCACCCCGTTGCAGAATCGCAGGTGCGAGAAATGACAGAAACTCTCCGTAGGACTTCGACAGGTTCAGGCCATTGAAGCTCGTTATTGAGCATAAACCAGACGGTATCGGAATTGATTGCGGATGTGGTCGTTGAAGAAGCCGCCCTTGGCGAAGGCGGCGCGGAACTCGGCGAAGGTCTCCGGCGGCACGTCCTCAAACTCGTACCGTTTGCCGCTGGCGACGAACCACACCGAGAGGATTCTGCTGTCGGGATCGTATTCCGTTTTGCGTATCGAAGTGGATGGCATGATGGCCGCCCGATGAAAACCTCAACGATCGGAGAGCTCGTCGCGTTCCCTTGTGACTTAGCTCCCGACCAGCGCACGAGGATTTTCTCCGGGCCACCTCGCGCTCGGCATCGCAAAATGCGGCAGGCACGGTCTTCCGGAAGCCAACCGGAATCACGCCAACACATCTACCACCCCGGTTACGCCGATCCGGCCAATCCAACCATCTCTTCGCCGATCTGCCATAGGCGCCCGCCCCCACCGCACCGACCGCAGCCGCCTATCCGGCCTGCGTCCAGGGCTGATCGTTCGGTCCGCCCATACGGCCAGCACTGAAACCCAGTGTTAACGTCGTTCGCGGGTAAGAAGATGCGGCCGCAGCTTCAAAGTGTACGGTACAGGTTGCTGCCAGCAAGGGAGGCGGAAATGAAATTGCTTCGGATTGCGCTCTTGTGCACGGGCATGATCAGCGTAGCAATGCCGGCCGTTCGCGCTGAGGATCAGCTTGTTCCGCCTAACCACATAGAAGCGCCAGAGCCGGCAGTTCATTGCGAGGGCCAGAACTGCCTTCCACCAGCCGATAACCCTGTCGAGGAATGCAAGGGGCAAGATTGCACGCCGGCTCCGCCGGTGGACCCAGGTCCGCAGATTGAACAGGTCGACTGAACCATCAGCCGAACACCCCAACTACGAAGGTGATCGCAGATCCGTGGAGAAGGTTGGATTTCAGGTACTCTCCCTCCGCCATCTGCCGTTGATTTATCTAAGTAATTCATCGATTTGGCAGAGTTACGCACAAAGCTACGGACAGTGATTTGCAGGCCACCGATGAAATTCAGCCCAAGATGGACATATGCTGCTTCGTTAACCCGGACTAGGCTCCCGCAATTGCGACCCTCGATCCGATCTTAGGTTATGCCGTAATCTGGCGAAACCAGTTCCAAGACTGGATTATGAGATTTGACTCTTTGGGGGAGCACTTCTGGCTACTTCCTCTCCAGCGAATCTATTTTCTACATATGGGCAGCGTGATTATCCTCACTGGTTTGCTTATTTTTTGGGTCTTTGTCCTTTCCAATCAAAGCAAATCCCACACGACGAAGCTATATTGTCGCTGTTCAAGGTGACTGGGATCACGACGAAATGAAGCGGGCACGCGCTATGGTGACAGAGGCTTCAATCCCGGCACAGACCAACCAGGAAGAGTAATCTTGCTTGGGCGTGTACTGGAGAGGGACTGGCTTCTCGGCGCGTCTGGGGGGGAACGCCGGAGCTCCTGTGCTCGCCGGGTATTTCGAGCTTTTGGACCGAAGGTCCCCCGCCCTTTCAGCGTCTTGTCTTGCCCTGTTACTGCTGGGCGGAGTGATATTCCTAATTCCCAGCGTGGAAGTGCTAATACTGGCTCTGAGTAGAGTTGGGCGCATCTTCTTCCAGTAGAGAAGGGCCCGCCACATGAGGCCGGCGAAGCGAAGTGAGCTACGACCTACCGCCCGGGAACACGGGAGCCTTCGATCTGCATTTGACAGACTTGGAGTTCGAAGGACTACTGGCTTTCCTTAGATCTCAACAGAGAATAGGCCGAGCCTGGATTTTCGGCTCCCGGCGGTCTGGTCGGCGCCGGTCAAAGGATGTCGTTAAGCCCGCTGATATCGACGTTGCCGTCGAACTCGTGGACGTTCCTGAAGCAGACACGCTACTGGCGATGTTCGATGTCCGGTTCGCTGCCAGCGATTTTTTCGTGCATGGGCACCCGCAATATGGCCTCTCGACTACGGAAGGTCAGGCTGGCTTTGTTCAAATCGAGTTTCCTGGCAAAGAAGGCCCGACCGTCGCGGCGTTCATCACCGCCGACGGCGCCACCCTGATCTTTGAGCGGGCCGGCTTGCTGCCGGGGTAGCTTACGCGATCAGGCTTGACGCTCTGCCCTGCTGCCACGCGATGCTGAGTACGGCTTGGGGGATCATTTGCTTACCCGCGGTGGGAGGGGAACATGACTCCTGAGTTCTTTGGGAGTTGGCTGCTCCAAGTAGCCGTGATGCTTTGCGTCGTTGCGGGATTGGCAATGACCATCGTTGCGGATCGCACTGGATGGAGCTCCATTGGTTTCGTGATGATCGGCTTTGCCAGGCGAGGCCGACACGAGTACATGCGGTCTGTGTCATCGATGGTCGAGAAGATCCTGACCACGTATCTGCGGGAAAAGGGCTACCTGCCGAAAGGCGCAGCAGAATAGCTATGCTCGTCACCGTCAGCCGGGAGGAGTGTAGAGCGGCTCTCTGCATCGATGAACCAGGCACTGGCCATCGAGCGTCGGCACAAACCCTACCGCTGGGATTTCCGACCAGTCGCACGCATTGCTGTACCGGCGGACGTAGAGGGCATAGGTGTTCGGGCCGGTGGTCAGCACCGCCGAGCCATGGCTCTGGATTAGCGCCTGCGTCTGTTGGCAGGTCATGGCGCGGGGTCCGGCCTGGCCTGGGCGAGGGTTGTGAAGGCAAGCATGACCGCTGCCGAGGTCAACGCAATCCGGCGAATGGACATGACGAGACTCCCATGATGAGCCATTTGGTTGACAAACTCGCATGTCGCAGGGCAGCTGTGCAATGGCGGCCTCCAAATCGGAATTTCCGGACTGGAGCAAACCGCCCGCCCCGTGCGAACCGACGGCGTGCCGCTGGAGCCCGCAACCGAGGACGCTCTCAACTCCATCGCGGCTGAAGTGAAAATTGGCCGGGCGGCCGCACACCGCCGGCATCGATGATGATCTGGGAGCGGTAGCCGTCGAATTTGGCTTCATGCATCCACTCATCGCCTTGGGGCGGCTTGGCGACCAAGGTAGGCATCATTGGCGGGAGAAACTTCAAATGCATGCATTGACTCGCAAAACCGCGATTTCAATTAGCATGCGCTTAATTAGTTCCAATTTTAACGAATCGTTGGGACCGCGCTGTCCCAGAATAGGCGGCGCGGTCAAACCCCAACCCGGGATTGCGCAGGCGGCTCCGCCAATCTAGCTCCCCCGCCTCACTGTCGGAGCCGCTTCCACACTCCTCTAGCATTACCAGCAAAGGTTGCATCTACTGTTACGTTATCGGAACTCCTTCGATTAGGCGGAGACGGCCACTCCCTCCGCCAAATGCACCCTGCCCCAACATTCTCCGGGTCGGTCTAAACCGGCCCGCGAATCCCTTAGCTGAGAACTGCGGGCTTTCAAAGGAAAGCTTGCAACCGCGGAGCCTAGCCGTTTGCCGTGGCGTCATTCGCAGCAGGATCTAAATTCGGCCGCTCGATCCCTTGCGTCTCAACATTGTAGACGCGAACGTGCCCTTCGAGGTCTTTGAACTGGCGAGTACCGAGGTCAACGATCGGCATGTTGCCAGGCAAATGGCGCGTCACGGAAAAATCGATAAGGATTTGTCGATCTTCAGCGGACGAACACAGCCTCGATGCCAAGTTCACGACATTGCCAATTGCGGTGTAGTCAGCGCGGGCCTCATAGCCAATTCGACCCACCGTTGCCCACCCCATAGCGAGCCCCATGCCGAAGCCAATCTCAAAACCACGCTGTCGCCACCCAGATATGAGCTCTTGTGTGGAATCCTGCATGTCGACAGCCATGTTTACGGCATGAAGCGCCGGCTCTTCACATGGAACCGGGGCGTTGACGAGAATCATCAATCCATCCGCCGAAAAACTGGTCAGCGTCACCTCATACCGGGCGATGATCGCGCCGAGCGCCTCGTAGTACTCACGCAAGAGCTGCATGATGTCCTCAGGCTCAGCGTGCGCCGAAAATGCGGTGAAGCCACGCAAATCGCAAAAAACAGCGACCACTTCCGCGCGCTGTCCGGCGAGCATTCTCTCGTCGCCAGCCTTTTCTACGAGCTCCGCCACCTGTGGTGCCAGGAAGCGCTTCAAACGCATCATTCGCTCATCGCGGTCCCGCGATATGGCGAGTTCCTCCGCCATTTGGTTGAACCGCGCAGCCAGCCGCTCAAGTTCGTCTCCAGTGACAATGTCGATCCGGTGATCGAACTGTCCGGCACCGATCTTGAGGGCGCCTTCTTCCAGCAATCGGATAGGCCCGCTCATCCGTCTCGCAAGCCAATAGGCGAGTACCGCCGCAAGGACTGTGGCGGCGAGGAACAACCCGCCGGTTCGCCACAATGAAGCGTACAGGGGTGCAAAAGCCTCTGCCTGCGACTGCTCGACAAATACCATCCAACCGGCCGCGGCAACGGGCGCGCCAGCGGTCACAACGCGTTCATTCTCGGCGTTGCGGCTTGCAATCGCAGTGCCGCCCGCGGCGGCGATCGCATCCCGCAATCCGCGCAGGGCCAAAGCTGCTTTCTCGTCGGCGCCTTGCATCACTTTGCTGATCGCGGGGTGAGCGATGAGGTGGCCGGTCTCGTCGACGACGAGTGCCTGGCCGCTGCGGCCTACGCGGACTTCGGAAACGATGAGCCAGATAGCCTTCAGACTGATTTCGGCGATGATCGTGTTTTCTAGGACTGTATCGTCGTAATTCGCCATCGCCATGGTTGCCGACGGTTCGGAACCCTGGCGGTAGGCGACCGGGCCATAGCAGACCTTCGCGGTCTTGGCGCCCACGACAGCGGGATCGCCCGAGCGGTCCGCCCCGCCTTCCGTCCTGTTTGAGCCAACGCGCGAGACGTGCAGCCGTTCTGCGCCGTCGCCGTCGACGAAACTGATGCTGAGAATTCCCGGGACCTGGTGCATCACACGCAGGAAAAGAAGCCGAAGCTGTTTCACGCTGGCATTGGCCGACACGTCCTCGGGGATCGTGGAGCCGAGCGGAATCTTGATGCCGTCAAGAAAGCTCTCAATTTTGTCGGCCGCCGATGTTGCCTCGGACCGCAGCAGGGCACTGAGGATCGCACGCTGGTCGACATAGCTGAACCACCAGTTGCTGATGCCACCGGCAGCCATCGGAAAAATGGCCGCCGCGAACAAGACTAGAAAATACTTCTGAAATAGCGATCGACGCATGGAAGCGGCTTTGAGATTGGAGAAAGGTCTCCCACATGATGCGACCCGACCATAAGTCGCGACAGCTCAGTCCCAGAAAGGTAACCTAAATTCTTGCGTCTGGGTATGGGCTGAGCCGTTCCCACTCATGGTCGAGTCTCGTGCCTTCCATGAGGCTTGGATGGACGTTTCCCTGATCGGGGAGAGTCGCGTATTCATCAGCCAAGTGGAGCACGCCCCCGAAGGCTCGCCAGGCCCAGCGACCTCCTCCGCAACCAAAGCCGCTGGGCCGCCCCGCTCCGTCAGTCCGGCTAGAGCTTCCCTTTGAACCGATCTCCATTCATGGGGCTCGGCAGCTACATCACAGGCGAACGAATCCTATAAGCGGCAGATGATCGGAGGCGACCCGCGAAAGCGGCGTGTCATGGGCTTCGACGGATGAGATCATTCCGTGTCGATTTGCCATGATCCGGTCGAGAGACAGCAGCGGCAGACTCGATGGAAAGGTGGGGACCGCCGGTGGCGCGGGACCGAAAGTCGTGTGCAGCGTATTCAGCGCGGAACGGTTTCCGAGTCGCCATTCGTTCAAATCGCCGAGCAGCAGTGTTGGTTTTTCGTCCGGTCTGTTCATGATTTCGAGCACGACACGGGCCTGTTCGGAGCGCGATCGGCGCAGCAAGCCGAGATGGGCTGCGATAATGCGCAGAGTTCGTTTCTCGTCCAGATCGATTTCGGCAACCAGGGCTCCGCGCGGCTCCAGCCCCGGGAGCTTTATCTGATGGACATTGCGAACGATGCCCCGTTTGAAAAGCAGAACGTTGCCGTGCCAGCCGTGTCCTTTGCCGTTTCCGGACACCGGCACCGGCACCAGGCCTGTTTCCAATTCGAGACGCAGCAGATCCAGAAGGCCGGCACGATCTCCAAAGCGATTGTCCGCTTCCTGCAACGCAATGACATCCGGACCGATTTCCCGGATGACGCGAGCGATTCGTTCGGGATCGAACTTTCTGTCGACGCCCACGCATTTGTGAACGTTGTAAGATGCGACCAGAGTCCCCGCAGGGCGTGTCCCTTCGGACGGCGCAGCCTTCGCCTTCTGCTTCTTTCTGTCGCGAATGGATTTGAGCACACTTGCAGGAAAGCTCTGTCCAGTTCTTTGCATGAGTCTGCTGCTCGTCCTCACTACCTTCAAGACTTAGCTTTGTCTCACTCAAACAGGATCTGCAATCGCTGCTTCCTGCCCTGACGAGATGCGGCGCTCGAAAGGAGCGATGGCTGCGTCGCCCGAATTGCCCCGGGCAGAACGAGAAAGCCTCTAAAGGTAGGGCGATCCCAGCCACAACACTCGGTCGAACAGGCGGACGATGAATGGCCGGGCTCTCAAGGTTTCGATCGTTACAGACGTGGCGGAGGCGATTGCCGATCCGATCCGCGCATCAATCTCCGCGGCAAATCCTGCATCAAGAACCTCTACATCAATCTCAAAATTCAGCCGCAGGGACCGGGCATCAAGATTGGAGGAACCTATATAAGCCCAAACTCCATCGACCGACAGCAGCTTCGAATGATCGAACGAGCCCTGCGTGCGCCATACGCGGCAATAGTGCTTCAGGACCTGATCGAATTGCGCCGTCATCGCCCGGTCTACAAGGAAAAGATTGTTCATCGCCGGTACCACGATGTCGATCTCGACACCTCGCCTGGCCGCGGTCGTCAGCGCGCTGATCAGTTCCCGATCCGGCAGGAAATAGGGCGACATGATGCGGATCGATTTGCGGGCGACGGAAAATGCCCCGATCAGCAAGTTGTGGTTCGTTTCGATGCTGGCATCCGGCCCGGATGCAACCGCCCGCGCCAGCATCGGTTGACCGGGAGCCCCGGGAAGCGTGGCCACTTGCCAGGTGTCGCCTTTCAGGAACTCGCCGCTCACGAAGCGCCAATCTTCGGCGGCAACCGAAAAAAGCTCGGCCACGACCGGCCCGGTGACCTGAAAATGCGTGTCCCTCGCGCTGGAGGAGCCGGCG
Source organism: Mesorhizobium sp. WSM4850 (assembly GCF_055811735.1). Lineage (NCBI taxonomy): Bacteria > Pseudomonadati > Pseudomonadota > Alphaproteobacteria > Hyphomicrobiales > Phyllobacteriaceae > Mesorhizobium > Mesorhizobium sp. WSM4850. The sequence goes on from NZ_JBVVPV010000016.1 coordinate 9,428, forward strand.
AACTCGGCTGAGAATCCCTTTCGGATGTTCATCCCTCCGGTGAACGCAATCGTGCCATCGACGACCAGGATCTTCCGGTGCGTTCTGAGGTTGGCGTAGGGAAGACGCAGGCCCATGACAATGTTGCCGTTGAAGAGGTCTGCCGGGATTCCCGCCTCTCGCAGGCGCCCAAGAATGCTGGGGACGGAGTAACGCGCCCCGACGGCATCGATCAGCACGCGAACGCTGACACCCCGCTGGACGGCTCGCGCGAGAGATTCCACGAAAAGCCGCCCGACATCGTCATTGTCGAAGATGTAGGTCTCGAGAAGGACAGTGCGTTGAGCGCCGTCAATCGCTCGGCACATTGCGGCATAGGCCTCGTCACCTGTCTCCAATATCGCAATCGCGTTTCCCGAGGTCAGGGCACGCCGGGCCACCCTGTCGCCCAATGTCTTCAGGCCGGTGAAGCGTTGGCCGTACCGCTCGGCAATCAGTTCCTCGGCGGCAAAGTTGCGCTCATGTTTTGCGGAAGCCGCCTCGCTGGAAAGGGGCCGCATGGCGCTGATCGTGGCACGACGGATGCGGTTTATGCCGGCAACGGCGTAGATGATCGCGCCGAGGAATGGCGACAGGAACATCACGCCGACCCAACCCGTGGCGGCGCGGACGTCTTCCTTCGTCATTATGGCGTGGACGATGCCGATGGCCGCCATCACCACCGAAATGATCGCGAGGACCTGGGGCCAATGAGTCAATAAGGTCTGCAACATCGCCAGGACTATCCAGCGAGCGGTTGCAGAACGCAATGCAACTCATCCCCCGGGGTCAGACCACGGTAACAAACTGGACAGAGCCGCTGTCGGGTTCGATGGAACGGCCCCGTCGCCGGAGGCCAACAGCCACGAGCGGGCACTACAGGCCTAACTTCTCCCGGAGTGCATCGATGCGTTTAGAGGCTTCCGCCTTGCTGAGGCAGTCAGCATAGGCGTCAGGGTCGTCGGCCTGTTCGGCCAAAGTTTTCAAATAGGAGGCTTGTGCGGGGGTCATGGGATCATCTCCGCTGATCCAATCTTCCGGGTCCTTTTCGACATTTGCCGGTGCCTCGATTTTTGGGTTGTGCCGGTCACCCATGATCAATCTCCCTTGATGATCACCACAATGAGAATGATCATGATTTGTTCCGCCAGATTTGGTATGCGCGTCGCGTCCGCCCGCGTAGGCCTCAAATCGGTGAGGACGCCCGTGAGCAGCGATCAGGGCATTGGAGCCGTGCCTGGCTTATAAACGACCCCCAACTCGGGAGTCGGCTTCTTCAAATTTTTGGCCTTCAGCCACGTGCTCGACAGTCCGCTGCTGTAGCGGCTGTCGGCGCGCTTCGAGATAATTCCATTGAGCCCGATCTTCTCGACGGTGCGGAAGAGCGCCAGCGCGCTGCCCTCGAAATGCTCACTGTATTGGATCTTGCCGAGGCCAGGCTCAATCAGTTGCCACAGCGCCTGCTTGCGCTGCAGCAGCGGCAAGGAGCCTAGATCGTGGCCGTCGAGATGGAGGATATCGAACGCGACGAACACCAACCGGCTCGGCTCGTTCCAGATCGCCGCTTCCAGCGCAGGGCAATCGAAAGCGCTCTGCTCGCCGGGAACAATGACTTCGCCGTCGAGAATGGCAGTCCGGCATGGCAGATCGACGGCTAGTGCGATGGGCCAGTATTTCGTGGTCCAGTCGCGGCCGTTCTTGTTGTAAAGACGCACACCGCCATTATCGATGATGATCTGGGTTCGATAGCCGTCGAGATTGGCCTCGTGGACCCAGCCCTCACCTTCAGGCGGCCGCTCGACCTGAGTCGGGATCTGCGGCGGAAGAAACTCCAGCCGGCCGCCAACGACCTTGGCACGCTTACTCAATGACGCCACCTTTGACCGCGCAGCGGCGGCTATCGGCACAGGCAGCACGACATCTCCCCAACATGATGCCTGCCACCTGTGCCGAGCCCCCGCCAAGCCGCCGAGCCCCCGCCAAGCATTGCAAGCATCTACGCACGAAGCCGATCTGTCGTTAGCTTTGCATCCTAATACTTATCCCGGCGTACATATCTTGCTCGGCGAGGCGCTCTTGCACCGTTCCCGACCGGCTAATTGCTGTCCGGGATCGCCGCCAGCCTACGCAGCCCTTTGCTGGTGAGATAATCCGGGCTAGAGCGGTTCGTCATTTCAAGGAACCGCAGAACCGCTCTATCTCTTTGTTTCTTGACTTGGCAAACATACGACTCGCGGTCTCAACAAGCGTCTTATGCTGCGTAGTTGCAATGTATGCTCCGCTGTGATGGGCGGCGACATCGATTGAACAGTCGGTTAATAAAAGGGGATCGGCTATAATTGATGGCGCGGTGAACGCGACACGAAAATATTCTGGTTCATGAGGCGGCTGATCTTCCCCGCCCTGTTTTAAGCCCGCCCCACTTCAACCATTCCCGATCTTGTACTCAGCTTCCGAGCGCTTTGAGCCAATGTTCAAAGGAAGAGGCCTCCTCGTGTCCGGCATGCGAAACAGAGTGGGCGGGGCGCGGTAACACCACGGAGCTTCGGACTTCGCGGGGGCTGTAGCCGAATTCCTTGCTAAAAGCTCGGCTGAAATTAGCCGCTGAACTAAACCCGACGGCTTCGGCAATATTAACAATGCGCCGGCTGTCCGCCGGATTGCTAAGCGCAACATGGGCTGCCAGAAGTCGGCGACTTTGTATGTAGTGGAGAACACCACCGCTCGGTTCGAACAACTGATAAAGACGAGAGCGCGAGACGCCGAGCGCCCGGCACATTGAATCCGGCGTCAGATGAGCCGCATCCAGATTGTTGTGGACGTATCGACGGGCTCGCTCCATCAGCGCGACACTCACCAATTGTTCGGTGGCCGCGGCATGTTCTGCCGGGGGCGAGAGGCAGGCAATGATCATGCTGCGTGTTGCGTGCACGATGCGAGGCAGATCGTCAGCCGTGAGACTGCGCAATCTTGCTTCGATGTTCTTGAGGTAGTCGAGCAAAAGGTCGGCAAAGTTGCCGGACAGAATTGAATTATTCTTTGCGTCCAGAGTTGCCGCCGCATCGGCGAACAAATCACGCGGCAAATAGAGAAAGAGACTTTGGGATTCCGTTGCCCTCCCGCGAAACGGGTAGCCAAGCGATCTAATCTCTGGTTTTCCGCTACGCGGCGATCGACCTCCGTCCACGACCGGCCAGTATGCGGCAAAGCGATATACCAGTGATCGATCGAGCTGGACCGAAGCTTCCCAGCAGAACGCATATAACTATGTGCCGGTGCGCGCTGTTGAACGATCAGCATGCCGCCGAGGTTCCAAGCCGTGTGGTCGGCGGGAAAGCCATCGTCGAGCGATTTGTCATCCGGCAACTTGATCTCGACAAGCGGAGCCATATGCGCCTGCCAAGCGACGAATTGATCTTCTGGCGCCAGTTCGAGCGTCGAAAAGGGCAAAGGTTCGAGCGCCGGCGCAAGTGACGGGGCAGCCTCATTGTAAGGCTGAGCTTCGCGCGGCCAACGACGTCGATCGCGCTCAAGCGCCTGCCTCGCAAGCGCCTTGTCCTGCCTCTTAGCGTCCATCGCGTAGTGCCGTATCCGATTCCGGTATGCCCATCGCCACCGCAATCATGTGGTGTATCACAGCCATCTGGCAAGACCAGCTGAACGCGAGTCCACAGAGGGCTATCACACTGGGTTACAGCAAGAAATGCATTCCGAGATAAGTTTCTGGATGCGACGATAACGACACTCTTCAACGTGGTGCGTATAGAGTCTGGCACGGTGAAAGCGTAGTTGAGGAGGCAACGAAATGAACGCAAACCTCAAAACAGAAGCTCGTCGCAAGATAATTCTTGATGGATATTTTAATAACGAAGCTTTGAAAGATATTGCAGCCAAGGTCGGATGCTCACTGGCGAGTTTGAAAGTCACCGCCAGTAGACTCGGTTGCACACGAACTCCGAAAGAGGCGGCGGAATTTCGGCGAGGATTTCATGTCCCAGAGCAAAAATTGCGGGATTACCGCCAACTTATGATTGCTGGACAGTATAGAGCTCGCGAGTGCGCCCTGATTTTGGGACTATTGAAAGACCAATTATCGGTCAGCGAGTAAACTTATTCCAATCACGCCTCAGCGGTTCATCGACAAAAAAAGTCCGCCGCAAACACTGGCAACAGGCCCTGAAAGGTTCGCACAGATGCTGCGTCGGCGTTTCAATCGCACCTGCCTCAGCCCTCATGATCTGGCTATTTGCGAACGCGTGTTCGATCAGGTTTGCGCAGATGAACACATGGACTCTTCAAGCCGGGATGCCGAGGCCTTAGCGGTGGCGATTGTCGCAATCTTCCGAAACATTACTACCAAGGAGCGCGAACTGCTGGATGAATTGAGGTCTCTTCGTCTCTCAAAGGGCGCAGAGAAGGCGCACTAGCTGGGCGGCTTTCCCTGACGAATTGTTCTAGTCCCGCGTTGGCGATCGCATCTGCATTGCCCCATTGAGTCCCGCCAGAGTGTAGCCACAGCGCTTGCGAAGGAGATGGAAATGGGTTTAGCCCAAGACTTGTCTGATGTTGCGCTCACATTCGATTGTCCGGATTGCTCGCATCCGGCGGTAAGGAAGGGCTCTGCGCTAAGAACGATCGCGCACTTCAGATGCGACGGGTGCAACGCCAAGGTACGGATCACCTATCCGCAGAAGCTAGCGATCTTCGAAAAGTACAGGCTATTAGCCGCCCAAGGGGCATTGCGATAAGACGATCCGGAAACGCGTCGCCAATGGCGGTCACGTGGACCAGATGCAAGAGGTCGATGCCCTGGTGGGTCCCCGCTAAAGAAATAACGGCAGTAGCGCACGTTCCCGCAGCTGCACTCGGCTTTGACGAGCATGTTGTGCCGGGTCGCCTTGCCGAGCGTATCGATCGGATCATGCGCCATGGAGGATTCGCAGTTTCGAGTCCCGGCTACGTCAACCGATTTGCGACTTCTCCCAAATTTCTCGTGAAGCGCTGGGGGATAAGCGCACTGACCCATTTGCGGCGGAATCGGTGTCCATTACCGTTCCGTTAACAAATGAACGATTAAATATTGGTGGGGTCAACCGCGAAAATGTTGCGAGAACGAGGAGCCCATCAATGGCTGCGATTGCCCTTCCTGGCGATTGGACCGAACAGTACAAAGGATCGGAGCTGAACCTCTCCGGGTTCAACCTCTCCTTTTCCGACGAGTTCAATACGCTTGATGTCGTGCCGAACAACGGCACCGGTAAGTGGTTCGCGCCTGTTCACGCCCCCGCGGGGGCCGCAAAGTACATGCCGCCGGTCGGAGAAACCAACCCGTTCTCCGTCTCTGACGGGCTTCTGACGATAACCATGAAGCAGGTGGACGGCGCCTGGCAGTCGGGAACGATGCAAACGGTTAACAGCGCCGGCGAGGGTTTCGCGCAAGAGTACGGGTATTTCGAGATGCGCGCCGCCTTTCACGGCGGAGCGGGAGCGTGGCCGGCCTTCTGGATGCTGTCGCCCGATCAGACTGTGCCACGCGTCGAGGTCGACATCGTTGAAGCGTATGGCGGCGATCCCGATGCTCATCACCAGGCGGTGCACTTGAGCAATAAGGAAAGCCACGCTTGGGAAAGCAACTATACGGGCCTCGACGGTTCGCTGTTCGACGGAGCGTTTCACACGTACGGCGCGAGGATAACGACTGACTGGATCACCACATATTATGACGGCAAAGAGCTGAGCCGCTTTCCAATGAGCGACTTTTTCCGCACGCCGCTCTATATGCTGGTCACGCTAAGCATGTATTCCTCCGAGCAGGCTTCCGGCACGTACGACATGGTCGTCGACTACGTGCGAGCCTATGCTGCGCCGGACGTGATGGAGCAGCACCCGACCGGGACGGATGCGGCGGATATCCTGAACGGCGGCAATTTTGATGACGTTCTGGACGGCGGAGCTGGTGCTGACAAAATGTCCGGCGGTTTCGGCAACGATACCTACCGCGTCGACAACGCATTCGACGTAGTCATCGAGGCTGACGGCGCCGGCATCGATGTGGTCATCACGTCGATGACGTATTCGCTGTCCGGCCAGCAAATAGAGCAGCTCACACTCACCGGCGTTGCCGACATCGACGCGATGGGTAACGAACTCGACAACACGCTGGTCGGCAACGCTGGCAGCAACCTGCTCGACGGCGGAGTCGGAATCGACAAGATGGAGGGCGGCGCAGGCAACGATACCTACTATGTCGACAATGCGCTCGACCGCGTGGTCGAGGGCGATGCGGCGGGCAAAGATTGGGTGTTCAGCTCGAGCACCTATTCACTGCCATCCTATGTCGAAAATCTGACTCTCATCGGCCTTGCCGCTATCGATGGTCGCGGCAATTCTTCCGACAATGAGCTGACCGGGAACAATGGGAACAACACGCTTGTCGGACTTGCCGGCAACGACACCATAAGGGGCGGGGCGGGTAGCGACCGGTTAGCGGGCTATGATGGCGCCGACCTTCTCGATGGCGGGACCGGGGCCGACCAGATGAATGGCGGAGCCGGCAACGATACCTATTATGTGGACAATGTGCTGGACAACGTCATCGACGAAGCGGGCCTCGACCAGATTTTCAGCTTGGTCACGTACTCACTGGCGGTCGATCGCCGGCTGGTAGAAAATCTGCGTCTGACCGGAAACGCCAACGTCGGAGCCACGGGAAATTCCCTCGACAATGTGCTCGACGGCAACGACAGCGACAACAAACTGGACGGCGGCCGAGGCAATGATACCGTGCTTGGGCGGGGTGGCAACGATGCACTAACGGGCGGCCTGGGCATTGACCGGCTTACTGGTGGCGCCGGCAACGATTTCTTCGTTTTCAGCGCGCCGCTCTCAGTGGCCAACCGCGACATCATCACGGATTTCAACCATACGGCCGATACATTCAGGCTCCAGAATTCGATAATGCAGGGGCTTGGAGCCACCGGAGCCCTCGAGCCAGGGTACTTCTTCGCTGGGACTAGCGCGCACGACGCCGACGACCACATCGTCTATGACAAGGTTACGGGTGCGTTGTTTTACGATTCCAACGGAAACGTCGCAGGCGGCGTGACACAGCTCGCGACGCTGACGAACAGGCCGACGCTGCTGGCCGACGATTTTTTCGTGATCTGATCCGACACCTACAGCGGTGCGCGTGAAAAAGAGATCAAGCACCGCTGTAACTTCTTGTTTGCGCATCGCGTCTAAAGGTCCGCTTGGATTGACGGGAACAGAAGGTCGACCGTTGTTCCAATCCCTCGCTCACTCTTTATCCGGATGCGACCACCAACCATTTGCGCCAATGCCTGCACTTGCAACATCCCTATCCCGGTGCCCTTCTCACCCTTCGTCGTGAAGAAAGGATCAAACACGTTTCGCAAGACTTCCGGAGCCATGCCGCAACCATCGTCCTTGACGCGAACGCATGCGTAGGTTTCGGGCCCGGGCAGGTCAGGCGTCGGGGCCGTCTGCACCGATCGCTCTGTGGTGACGCGGATCTCCCCGCCAGTTGGCATCGCATCTCGTGCGTTCATTACGAGATTAAGCACTGCAGAGTCGAACAGCGCCGGGTCGATCAAGCAGTTCGGGATATCGGAACCAAGCTCCAGCTTGACGCGGACATCGGGGCCTGCGCCATATCTCAGGAAAGGCTCAAAAGACCTGAGGAATTCATTCAAATTGCCAGCGTGGATTTCGAGTTCCTGATGTTTTGCGAAGGCCAGTACCAGTGACGTCAGTTCGATACCTCGATCGATTCCCTGCCGCGCTGCAGCAATGTAGGTCCTCACGCTTTCGGGCTCCTCGGCTCTTATTTCGGCAAGCCTCAGGCCGGATCCGATGACTGCCAGGAGGTTTCTGAAATCATGGGCAATACCGCCAGTCATCTCGCCTAAGGCGGCAAGCCGATGTGTGGCACGCTCACGTTGTTGGGCTGCGGCCCGAGCACCGAGAGGCATATCTACCTGACGCTCGTCGCGCTTCGCTCGTGTTTCGGTCATGATGGTCGCCCCTATCGATCATTGACGACAAACAGGAAACTCGGGCTCCCATTCGCATCGTCGTTTGGGTTCTCCTGTTGCTGGTGTCACGCATCCTGCACGCATGCCTAGGCGCGCCGCACGATCCCTTTGGTCATGATGTCTTCGACCATCGGAAAGGCCTTGACGGCCTCTTCCGGTAGGTCTCCCTTCGCTCCGGTTAGCTTCGTCCAGTCATGCGCCTCGGGCTCGCCGACGACGATACGACCGACCATTCCAGCATGCTCATGCGGAATGCAGTAATAATCATAGACCCCCTGCTCGGTGAAAGTAACCGAAAAGCTTTCGTCGGGCAGTAGATAGTCAGAATCCCAAGATTTTGCCGCTTTGGGCATGCGGAGCGGCCGCTCGAAGTTTGTGGGATTGTATGCCGTCGTCGTGTGCGAATTGCCGGGATTGAGATTGGTCCAGCGGATCGTCTGTCCTGGTTTGATCAGAATGCCTATCGGGTCGAACCAGACGTGTGAACCGTCGTCGCGCCCTTGCATCTTGACTTCGATCATCTCGCCACCCAACACGGCCAGAGAAGAGAGGGAAAGGGCGGCGGCGAGCCCGCCGCCAGCCCCCAGTATCTCACGACGCGTCAGTGTCATTTGGCGACCTGTGCCTCGTCAGCCGCCGAAGCATGCCACAGCACGACATGGACATGCGGCTCTTCTACCCCCGGATGGCCGGCATTGTAGTAGACGTCCACATGGTCGACATTGCCGCCGGGTGAAGCGAGGTCGTCAAAACGCTTGTCCGGATTGAGGTCTTTGATCGGCAGCATGTAAATCGTGCTGACAAGCTCGCCATCGTGGTCATAGGCAAGGAATGGTCCGGCAGGCAATGTCGTCGGATCGACGAAAAGTTGGCCCATGCCCGGCAGGAAGTCGGGCAGTTTCACAAGCTTGCTGACCTGTTCGTAAGGAGCGGCTGGCGGAGCTTTGGTGACCTCATTCGCCGCCATGGCGCAAAGCGAACTGCCCACTGTCAAGGCAACTGCGAGGACGAGTCTTTTCATCACGGCACCTCCTGGTTGAAATAAAAATTGCGACGGTTGAAGATCTGGAAGTCCGTCTAAAAATTCGATTTTCACTTTCTGACACGGCATGTTCGCGCCCAGCTAGCAAGCAGGAGACTGTTCTGTTCGTCAAACGAAAATAACTGGCATTTAAAAGCATTATTTCTGTTAGTCAGGCCCGTACCTGTTTTGCTTGATTTTCAAATATCTTCCACTACCTCTGAATTGCTATGAATATTTTCAGCCTCAATTTCCGGCGGGAGCCTAAACGCCTCAAAACGGGCCATTAGCCCGGACGCGAGAGAGTTCGCGTCCGGGACAGCCAGCCTCATCTCCACTCCTTCAGTCCACTGAGAACTCTGTCCTGCTTGACCAGTGCGGCTGAACGCTCATTTGCGATCGCGTCTGGATCGACACGGAGGTTGACCCTGATGATCTCCCCCATCCTGTCAGAAGAAGACATTTCGCTTGATCTTGTGACGAAGGGAAAGCAATCAGCCTTGTCAAGAATTGCGATCAGGATTGCTCGGAGAAATGGGCTTGACGAGCAGATGGTTATCCGTGGTCTTTTCGACCGTGAGTGTCTCGGCTCGACGGGCATCGGTCGTGGCGCCGCGATCCCCCACGCTCTGCTCGGTATGATCTCTTCGCCTGCCGCGTCTTTGACACGTTTGGCTCAGCCTATCGATTTCGACGGCCCGGACGACGATCCCGTCGACCTCATTTACACTATACTTTGGCCGGCCTCTGCCACGTCCGCCTTCCTCCCTGCCCTTTCCCAAATATGCCGGCTGCTTCGGGCATCTCAGGTTCGGGCGCGACTCCGACAGGCACGGACATCCGATGAGGCGTTGGCGATTCTCGAAGCTAAGCCGGTTCCGGCAATTTCCACCAATTTGCATACTTGCTGCTTCGAGCCTGGCGTTCTGGTGTCCAGGCACCTGAGCAATGACTAGTCAGATGGCCCTGCTCGACCAGCGCCTTCAGATGGTCCTTGATCGTGTTGCGGCTCGCGCCGCTGACCCTCGCGGTCTCGGCCACCCTAGCCCGGCCATGCTCACTCGCCAGTTCGAGGATCGGGACCGATGACTCCGGCAGCGCAGCGAGCATGACCTGCTCGCGCTCCATCTTCTTCTCGAGGTGCTGTTTTTGGCTCTGCAAGGCCTGCAGGAAGAACTCCAGCCATGGGTTCCAGTCCGGCGCATCCATCCGGATCGTCCCCTGCGTCCGCCGAAGCGACAGGTAATAACTTTCTTGTTCTGCTCGATCACGCTCTCCAGCGAGCTTGTAGGGCACGTAGGCATAGCCCGCGCGCAGCAGCAGCAGCGTCGTCAGGTGATGCCGCCATGGCCGTTTGTCCACCTGTTTCCATCCAATTGTCGTTCTACGCAACGCTCCTAACAGAGGATGGCCGGAAGGGGCCGTAGCGTAATCCAAGCGCACCTCTGCGCACATTGCTGGCAAGCATCGCACATCGCGGAATCGCAAGATATACAGTAATCGTTTGTTATCCTTGCGCTTTGTGAGTTGTGGCTTTTCTGTTCCAAACTCCGTTTCTAACCTCCACAAACGATGAAGCTCGGCCATCGTGCCGCGCTGCTCAGTCTCCTTTGACACGCGCGGTGAACGGCGAGCGACCGCACCCCTAAAGTTTGGAAAGACTGCTCCAGAACAAAGACTGCTCCAGATTAGTATCGAGTTCGTGGCGTCGCCGTGGTTCCGCGCAGTTGCGGGTTGCGCCGACGCATCTTGCACGGCAAGCTGCTTCGAAGCACTCCAGCGATCGCACGTGGCCGCTCGAATGAGGCTGTTCTGGATCTTCAGGTTCTGGCGTTCCTTCTCAGCCGCTGGCCTGCTGATCGGAACACTGTTCTTTGCGGCCTCGCTCACCCCTACGCTGCTTCCACGCACGTTTGTGACGCAAGGCGTTCTATCCGGATGTTCTTTCGCGGCCGGATATGGGCTTGGCGTGTTCGGGCGCTGGCTGGCCGACTACCTGGAGTTGCCCAAGCCCACGGGCCGCATCTTGCGGGCCATCAAACTCGTCGCTGCGGCCACGTGCATCCTGGTCGCCGTCGCGTTTCTCTGGCAGGCTTCGGAATGGCAAAATTCGATCCGGCAGCTCATGAGGCTCTCGCCGGTAGACACTGCGCACCCCCTGAAGGTCGGTCTGATCGCGTTGCTGACCTTCGTGCTCTTGATCCTCTTGGCGCGATTGTTTCAGGTCACGTTCCTGTTCATCTCGCGAATGCTTGGCCGGATCATGCCGAAACGCGTGTCATACGTGATCGGCATTGCCGCTGCGGCTGGGTTATTCTGGACGGTGGCCAACGGCGTTTTCTTCAGGTTTGCGCTCCATGCCGCGGATTCGTCGTTCCAGGCATTCGATGAACTGATCGAGCCCGAGACCCAACAGCCGGCCGACCCCAGCAAGACCGGAAGCGATACCTCGCTGATCGAGTGGGACGAACTAGGAAGGGCGGGACGGGAGTTCATCGCGACTGGACCGACGAGCAAGGATCTAGGCTCGTTCCTGGGGATGGATGCGCGTGAGCCGATCCGCGTCTATGTCGGATTGCGGTCTGCGGAGACAGCCGAGGAGCGCGCAAAGCTTGCCCTCGAGGAGCTCAAGCGCGTCGGCGGATTCGATCGCTCGGTGCTGATCGTGGTGATGCCGACAGGCACCGGTTGGATAGGCCCTGCTGCAATGGACACCGTCGAATATCTCCACGGCGGCGACGTCGCGAGCGTCGCCATGCAGTATTCGTATCTCACAAGCTGGCTGTCTCTCCTGGTCGAGCCCGGCTATGGCGCCGAGGGAGCTCGCGCCCTGTTTGCGGAAGTCTACGCGTATTGGACCACGCTTCCCAAGGAAAGGCGCCCCAGGCTCTATTTGCATGGGCTGAGCCTTGGCGCCTTGTGCTCCGAGCAATCCGCCGAGTTGTTCGAAGTGATCGGCGACCCGTATCAGGGGGCACTTTGGAGCGGCCCGCCATTTCCGAGCAGGATCTGGCGTTCCGTCACCGACGACCGCGAGCGAGGATCGCCGGCCTGGCTGCCACGCTTCAGGGACGGGTCGTAGTGCGGTTCACGAGCCAGGAGAACGGCCTGGCGATCCCGGACGCACATTGGGGACCGATGCGGATCGTCTATCTTCAATATGCGAGCGACCCGGTGACGTTCTTCGACTACCGGTCCCTGTACCGACAGCCGGAATGGTTGGCGGGACCGCGCGGTTCCGACGTGTCTCCCGAGCTCAAATGGTATCCGGTCGTGACGCTTCTCCAGCTCACCGTCGACATGGCGATGGCCACAACGGCCCCGATGGGGTACGGGCATGTCTTGCGCCGGAGCATTACATCGATGCCTGGATCGAAGTGACTGACGTTCGGGGACGGACCGCGGAGCAGATCAACCGGCTGAAGCTGGAATTTTTGCGACGGCGGTGAAGGGGCGCGGCTGGCGAAGGCCAGCGCCTGGACGTATGCCGTTCACGACCATCCCGGGCGTTGAAGGCGGTGAGGCCTCACGGCACGGCAGCGAAAAACAAGAACACTGCGAAGATGACCAAGTGTACTATGCCCTGAAGCACTGTGGTCAGGCCGGTACCAAAGTGATCACGCTGACGATAAGCGTCAGAAACCAGCAGGACCTGGTGCCGATCGACTCGAAAATAACCCGGCTTTTGATCCATTTCTCTCAGTCGCCCACGACTTGCCACGTATCGTCCGGATTGAAGCGGTCGATGTATTTGACGATCTGCTCGGTGGTTGGCCCGAGATCGGCCTCGTAGACGACGCCGTGCTGGTTGACGGCGAAGGTTTTTGCGCCTGTCTCGCCATATTTGGCCGGCCAGGCGATAAGGCCGAAGCCGGCGATCATGTTGCCGTTGATGACGTAGTCGTAGGCGCCGCCGGCGATCTGATCGCCCTGGCCGGTCAGGATCTTGTATTTGTAGCCGAAATAGCCTTCGCCCTTGGCCGCGTCCTGAAGTTCGGCCTGATCGATATTGCCGCCGGCCGGACTCTCACCGTTGATGTCGTCGGTCGGCCAGTAGAGCCCGTCGGTCATGCCTTCAGTACTGATAAGCTTCTGCGCGAACTCCTCCACGCCGTCCGCGTCGCGGTCCTGAGCCGCATAGTCCTCCTGCGCATCGACATAAGCGCGCATCGTCTCGATCGCGGTGAGCTCGTTCTCGCCGACATACCGGTTCACGATCTCTTCGAGCCCGGCATAGGTGTCGAAAGCCCACTTGCCATCCTCGCCCTTGACGATCGGAAAAGGCAGCGGCCACAGCTTGTCGCCGATCTGCAGCGTGCGGCGGTCGCCCTCGCCATCGAGGACAAGCTGCTTGGCCACACCCTCCTTGATCGCCGCCAGCGTCTCGTCCGCGTTCTCGTCGGCCTTCAGCTTTTCCGCATCGAGGCCGAGTAGGGCCGCAACCGCACCGTTGCCGGCGTCGTTGAGCGCCTGCTTGAATGCTTCGACCGCTGCCTCGGGCGTATCGAAGACAGGCGGCTCGGCGGCGGCCGCAAAGGCGGTGATCTCCGGCGCATCCGGCGCATCCTGTGCAGCGGCTGGCTGCGAGACGGCGATGCCCACTGCAAGCGCCACCGCGCAGACAGAGCGGAGAAGGATCGTATGCAAAACTCCCGTGTGACGGGTGGTGCTGAACATCTGTGTCATAATCCTGTCCTCCGTTCCGTTAACGCCCGCGTCCGCCGCCGCCGCGCTTGATCTGCTTGTGGCCGCCACCGCCGCGCTGGCCGCCGCCCATCGACTTGTGGCCACGGTTGGAGCTGACCTTGGTCGCCTTGCCGCGATCGACGTTGCCAAGCCCCGACGGTTTCTTCGGCCGGTTGTCGACCCTTGCCGCAGGTTTTGGCTTGCCAGCCGGACGGTTCACCTTGGCCGGCTTCGCCGCCGGGCGGTTGGCGGTAGGCCTGGCCGCAGGTTTCTGGATGTTGGCGGGCTTGGCGGGGCGGGTCACGTTGGCGGGCTTGGCCTTCAGCCCGTCGAGCGTGCTCTTGCGCACGTCTCTCGTTCCCGCCGTCTTGCCCGGCGCCCTGTTGGCGAGGCTGTCGTTCTTCTTGATGTCGCGGGCGCGGTCGCGGATGGCGTTGTCGCCATTCTTCTCGATCCTGTTCTTGATGTTGTTCTGGTCGAACTTGTTCAACTGATCGCGGTCGATCTTGATCTTGCTGCGATCGACATTCTTCCAGTCGACGTCGTTGATGTTGATATTGCCGTTGAAGTCGCGGTTGTTGAAACAGTTGTTGCAGTCGATATCGATGTCGTTGCCGTTCCAGCCTCCACCCCATACCCCCCAGTCGTCCCAGTCGACGGCGGCGGCCCAGATGGCGCCCGTCACCGCCCCGGCGAAGAAGGTCGCGCCCGGATACACATAATAGGGGTAAGGATCGGGATAATAGCGGATCGGTTCCCACACGTAATCCGGCTCATAAAACATCTGCGGCGGATATTGCGGGACGTAGATCACTTCGGGGCTCGCCGACTTGATGACGAAATTGTCGTTCTCCTTGACCACCTGGATCTTGTCGTCGGTCTTGATGACGCCCTTGGCGACCGCCTCGTCGCGCAGCTGCTGGATGGCAACCAGCACGTCCTTCTGCTGGTAGGCGATGGCGTCGCCGAGCGTCTGCGTCCATTCGAGGTCGTCGCTCATCATCTTGACGATGCCGGGATAATTGAGCAGCGACACCACGGAGCCGTCCCAGCTGTCCTTGGGTTTCAGGCTCTTGTCCTTCTCGTAGCGGTCGAGGAAGCGCGCCGCCTCGACGATCTGCAGCGGATAAAGCGCAGCCGCAGTGATCACCGCGATCAGCTCGTCCGGATAGAGCGCAATCCGCGCAACCAGGACCTCCATCTCGTCGGCGCTCAACGGCTCCGGCGAGGCCGCCGCATCGCCGGATGCGTCAGCCGCCGCGACCTGTTCTTGTGCAAGGACAGGATGCGCCGAACCAAACCCGGCAAGCAGCAGCGCCAGCGCCGCAGCGCCGATCTTCAACAAGTCATTGCCCGTCATGCTCGATCCTCCCTGTCGGTCTCTGTCCGGGCAGCCTTTGCGCCGAAAGGCCGGCACCAACGAGGACGCCTGTCCGCAGGCTGAAACGATGCGCCAATAGACCCTGCTGCACCAGCGACTCTATGTAATTTACGTCGAACGCGAGCAGCCAAATGCGGGCGACCGCACAATTGGCGGTGAGCGGAAAACTGCATCTCGCCGGTGCCTACTCTGGATCCAATGCTCGACATATTGCGCCGATAAAAGATGTCCCGCAGAATACTCGGAGCGTCGAGAAGGCTGGTTCGAAGCCGCCTCAAGCGTCTGGTCGAGACCGCCCGTGTGCTCCCGGCGGGATAAGTCGCCACACCGCATAGGGCTTGTAAAACGGATCGAGATGGATGTGCTGAATTTTGCCGTGCCAAGTGAAGCGGCGGCCGGTGACCATGTCCTCCACTTCGATCGAGGCGACTCTACAACCTCAAGAGCCACGCCTCTACTTTCCCTTTGCCCTTGACTTCTATAGCGCCGCGCGGCTCGAAAACGAACTGGTCCTTAAGCCGCTCGTAGACGGCCCGCGTCACCTGAACCGCGTCGGGAATGCTACCTGATTCCATGCGGCTCGCGAGATTCACCGTGTCACCCCACAGGTCGTAGATGTACTTGCTCTTGCCGATGACGCCGGCCACCACCGGCCCGCTGTTGACGCCAACCCTGAGCTTCATCGGGACGTTGTGCTCCATGGCGTGCTCGCGGGTAATGTGGACCATGCGGATGGCCATGCGCACCATGCGCTCGGCGTGGTTGGCGACCGGCGCGGGCAGGCCGCACACCGCCATATAGGCATCGCCCACAGTCTTGATCTTCTCGATGCCGAGATCGTTGGCCGCGGCATCGAAGCGCGTGAACAGCCCGTTGAGAAACGTCACGACCTCCTGCGGCGGCATCTCCGATGTGAGAGCGGTGAAACCGACAAGATCGGCGAAGGCCACCGTGACCTCCGCGAAGCCGTCGGCGATCCTCTCCTCGCCGCCCCGCAGCCGGTTGGCGATCGGCGCCGGCAGGACGTTCAGCAGCAGCTCCTCATTCTCGCGGTTTTTGTTCTCGATGACGACATTCTTTTCACGCAGTTCCTCGACCATTCCGTTGAAAGCTGCGCACAGCTGGCCAATCTCGTCGCGCGTGCGCACTGGCACGCTCGCGCGATAGTCGCCGGCAGCGAAGCGTTTTACCCCGGCCGTGAGCTCGCGCAGCGGTCCGAGCAACGCGCGCGACAGCCAGGCGGCGGTGGCGGCCACCGCCAGCAGCGCCAGGCCGCCGACGATCAGTAGATCCCGGCGCAGCCGGGCGATCGGTGCAAAAGCCTCGGCGCTGTCGATCTTGGCGACGAGGGCCCACTTGACGCCGGGAATCGCCAGCGGCCCCCACGAAGCGAGCGTCGGGACACCACGGTATCCGATGATCTCGCCGGTACCCTCGACACCGGCCAGTGCCGCCTGAGTGGCCTTGGTGTCGATGCGCTGATGCAGCACCGGCGTCCCGTAACGCTGAATGGCGTCGAGCTCCTCGTCGCCGGCGCCGACGGACTTTAGTTCGGCGAAATAGCCCTTCCGGTTCTCGTAGAACGCCCGCGGGCCGGAGCGCACCAGATGATCGGGCCCTACGAGATAGGCCTCACCCGTTTCGCCGAATCCTTCCTGCCGCCAGCGGCGACCGCCGGTGACGACGTCGTCGATCTCCTCGTTCGACAATTGCGCCACCAGCACGCCGATGACGACGCCCCGGTCAATGACAGGAGCCCCCATGAAGGCAATCGGCGCGCCGCCAGAGGGCGCATAAGGAGCGAAATCCTCGAGACAGACGGCCGATCGGTCGGCGCTCTCCGCGCAGCGGGCGACGACGGCGGCGGCGTTGGAGCGGCGGTACGGACCGAACTGGAGCGACGTGGTGAAGTCGGCCTCCTTCTGGACGGTGTAGATCAGGCGACCGGATTTGGGATCGGCGATCATGAAATCGAAAAAGCCGACGGTCTTAGCCGCGGCGCGCATCAATGGATGATAAACGGCGTGCAGCCCGCTGTAGTCGCTCCCGTCGCCGGCATCGTCCAGAAGCTTGCGCCGCTCCGCCGGGTTTGGATTTTCCACAATGTAGTGATACTGCAGATGGTAGGGGGCGCCACCGACCGGCAGGTAGTCCGACAGGGCTGGTTCCCTGCCCAGGATACGCGTCATCTGGGGGATGACGTTCGCGGCGTACCAGTCGCCGACCTTCTTCTGCAGTTCGGGCGGCACGCCCGCCCGGTCGAGTTGGTCGACTGCAATCCGGAACTCGCGCGTCGCATCGACCACCATCTTGGAGGTGGCGAGCAGGCGCAGATCGGCCTGTATCGTACGGAAGTAGGTTTCAACCTGGCGCGTCTTGGTCTGGCGGGCGGCCGTGAGCTGGTCGAAGACTGCCTTTTCGAGAGCATTCTGTGCGCGGAAGTAACCGAGCACCCCGGTCACCAGCACCGCGATAGCGCCGAGCAGGACGAGGGTTGTAAACAGCTTCGCCGCCAAGCCCCAGCGCGCGGGTCGAAACGATCCAGCCGCCTCCATAGAAGACATCAGTTAACTCGCTAGCCCGCCGCGGCAGAAATGACATCTGCAGCGCGAACAGGGAATGTGAGCATGGCGCTGCCAGAAAAATAAAGAACAAGGCGCTTCATGTCAGATCGCATTGGAGACCTCTTCTGCCACAGCACAGCGTTTTACCGGTCGACTCGAAAATAATCCGGTTTTCGATACATTGATATTAGCGTTGGCAGATGGAACGCGGTTTTCCTCAATCGGGCACCACTTCCCAGATGTCGCCGGGATTGAAGCGATCGATATGTTTTACAATCGCCTCGGTAGCCGGGCCGAGATCGGTCTCGTGCCGGGCCTTTTTGGCAGTGTTTGTCACGTTTTGCGTGCAATGCAGCGGAACCCCACATGGCACGTCGACGTGTCGATCGGCTGCGCCATCCGCGCGGCCGGGCGGTAGCGCCGGCAATAGTTGGGCGCGCAAAGATGCGATCCGCCTTTCATCACCTTGCGCGGGATTCTGATCTGCGGCTGCCGTGGATCGAGGCTGTCGTCCCGTTTGGCACCGCGGGGGTTGTCAACCGTGCAGCACGGGTTGTCGATCTTGCCGTGTTCCTGGTACCAGTCCGTGGTCCACTGCCAGACATTGCCAGCCATGTCGTAGAGGCCGTAGCCGTTGGCGGCAAAGGAGGCGACGGGTGACGTCCCCTCGTAGCCGTCCTCGCAGAGATTCTGCCATGGGAACTCGCCTTGCCAGGTATTGGCCATGTGTCGGCCATCGGGCGCCATTTCATCGCCCCAGACAAATTCGGCCGCGTCGAGCCCGCCACGCGCCGCGAATTCCCACTCGGCCTCGGTGGGCAATTGCTTGCCCGCCCACGATGCGTAGGCTTCGGCATCCTCAAAGTTCACATGCACGACCGGATGGTCGGCCAGCCGCTTGATCGAACTCGCCGGGCCGCGCGGATGGCGCCAATTGGCGCCGCGGACATAGACCCACCAATTGTAGTGATCGCGAAGATCGACACGCTGTTTGGCCTTGCTGAACACCACGGACGATGGCGCCAGCATGTCCGGCTTCGCTCCGGGATAATCGTCGGGATTTACGGGACGTTCGGCCGAGGTGACGTAACCAGTTGCGTCGACGAAGCGAGCGAACTCGCGGTTGGTGACGGTGCAGACGTCCATCCAGAAGCCGCCCACTGTCACGCTATGCGCCGGGGCTTCTTCGGGATAGTGCTTGTCCGATCCCATGAGGAATGTACCGCCGGGAATCCAGACCATGTTCAGGAATGGCTCTTCGACCTGTGTAGATTGAGCCCGGCGTTCCACAACTTGACGCATCGTCTTGCTCCGAATCCTTACTTCTTGAAGGCGAACACCCGGTTCCAATCCTTCTTCATATCGACAACCGTCCAACCAGAATCGGCTGCAGCGTCGAGGCCCTTGTCGAGGCGGCCGATGTGCGACTCGCGGTCGTAGGCCCATTCGCGCTCCGCGTCTGTATGATGGACATACAGGCAGAAGCGCGGGGCTGGTCCGGCGCAGGTCCATTGCAGCATCTGCAGATCGCCGTCGGAATTGCCGAAGGCCGCGATCGGCCGCCGCCCAATATGCTTTTGGATGGCCACCGGCTTGCCCGCCTTGTCGTCAATGAAATCAACTTCCGGCAGCTTGTTGAGAACAATCTGGTCCCCTTTCAACTCGAATTTCATTTTGCCGCTGCTGCCGATTACCTGCTCGGGCGGAATGCCATAAACCTGCTCGCTGAATACTCGCACGAACTCGATGCCGCCGCCCGAGGCTACGAATGTCTTGAAACCGTTGGCGCGCAAATAGTCCAGCAGCTCCAACATCGGCTGGTAGATCATCTCCGTGTAGGGTTTGCCTGTCTTCGGATGCTTTGCGCTCGCAAACCAGTCGCGGACGATCTGTTCGAACTCGTCGGTCGTCATACCGGAATGCGCGGCCATCACGATCTCCAGGATCGCGTGTTCTCCGCCAGCTAGCGCCGCTTTCACATCGCCCTTCAACAGCGAGGCAAAGGGCTCCTGCGTGTTCCATTCGGGATGTTGGGGAGCGAGCGCCTTGACCCGGTCGAGCGCGAACAGAAGCTGAAAATACATGGGCTGTTCGCCCCACAGCGTTCCGTCATTGTCGAACACCGCGATGCGTTCGGGGACGGGCACGAAATCCGCCGACCCTTCCTTGGTCACGCTTTCGACGAACCGCACGATGGATTGCTTCGCCTCGCCTTCGTTCCATGACGCGAGTACTTCCGCGCCTTGCGCGGAAGGCGCAATCGCCATCAACAGAAAAAGGGGCAGCAAATAGCGCCTGGCGGCGCGAGCGAGAACGGTCATGGCTTGACACCTTTGCTTTCTGAAATTTGAGCGGGACGGTGTTCGAACAGCAGCGTCCAGAGCCTGCCTTCGCCGAGGGCGACATTCAGTTCCCTGGACGCCAAATAGGGGATCAATATCAGCAGCATGATCAGGCTTGTCGCCAGCGTCTGAGGCAGCTTGGCGCCTCCGAACTCAGCGAGCGAGGCGGCGACCGATCGCCCATGAATCAAACCGACGACGACTTCCTCGAGGACCGAGAGAACGAGAAGCAGGATCAGATAGAGCAAGGCCTTGTAGGCTATAACGTAGGCGATTCTGCCTCCTCCACGCCGGTCTCCCAAGCGGATCATCTGTCCGAGCATTATGAACTTCGCCAGGATCAGTGCCTTGATGGCCGCCAGACCTGATGGCAGATAGCCGATGCCCTCCTCGCCAAGGATCGCTGCCTTGTAGAGAATGAGCGCACCAAAGCAGACGAATAGATACAAGGACAGGAGCGCGTACTCGCGCAGTTCGTTCTTTGCCCGCTGAGCAATGGTCTCGGTCGAGGAATTGTTGTTCGCGACTGCCATTGATCTGCTTCCGAGTTAGCTTGGGGGCCGCGCCTGCCGATAGTGCGAGCGCGGCCTGTTCAGAGCGAAGACTCAGTTTCTGCCACCCTCCTGCAGTTTCGCCAGGACCTGGTCGAGCGCGAAGCTGCCGGGCCTCTGCCGCGGCGGGAACTCGACATAGGTCTGCAGGTGTTTGGCGACATAAGCCTGCGCCGGCACGAGCGCGAAGGCGTGCTCGACACGCCATCTGTCATATTCCCCAGCGTCCGTCTGCGCCCGTTCGAACGGGTCACCCTTGATGTCGAAGAGCTTCGGGAACCGCAGCGGAATCAGCGGATTCTCCCACACGGCAAGCCCCTCCTCGCGCTGCTCGAGGAAGACCATCTTCCAGCGTTCGTAACGCAAGCCGGCGAGATTGCCGTCATCGGTCCAGTAGAAGTATTCGTGGCGCTTGCCTTCGCCTTCGCCAGCCAGCACATCGCGTTGATTGTAGCCATCCAGATGCACCTTGAAGCTCTTGCCAGCGGCTTCGTATCCGCTCAACAGCTTAGCCGTCACGTCCGGTTCGCCTGCGGCGGCGACGAGCGTCGGCACGAAGTCTTCATGTGACGTTATGTGATTGATTTCGGTTCCGGGCTTGATGACGCCGGGCCAGCGCATCATGCACGGCACGCGGTAGCCACCTTCCCAGTTTGTGTTCTTCTCGCCTTTGAAGGGCGTGGTGCCGCCGTCCGGCCACGAGAAAACCTCCGCGCCGTTGTCGGTCGTCCAAAGGACGATGGTGTTGTCGGCGATGCCGAGGTCATCGAGCTTGCCCAGAAGCTGGCCGACCATGCCGTCCATCTCCACCATGGCGTCCGCATAGATGCCCAAGCCGGTCTTGCCCTTCGAGGCCTGCTTGAGAAACGTGTAGATGTGGGTCCGGGTCGAATTGAACCAGCAGAAGAACGGCTTCCCGTCGGCGTTCGAGCGGTCGATGAAGTTGAGCGCGCTGCCGAGGAACTCTTCGTCTACGGTTTCCATGCGCTTCTTCGTCAGCGGACCGGTGTCCTCGATCTCCTGTTTGCCCACCCGCCCGAAACGCGGATCCTCGGTAGGATCGTCGGTTGCACTGGCCTTGCATTTCATCACGCCGCGTGGACCGAACTTGGCCTTGAACTCGGGGTTCTTCGGGTAGTCGGGATGCTCCGGCTCGTCCTCGGCATTGAGGTGATAGAGATTGCCGAAAAACTCATCGAAGCCGTGAACGGTGGGCAGATGCTCGTTGCGGTCGCCGAGATGGTTCTTGCCGAACTGGCCGGTCACATAGCCCTGCGGCTTGAGCAGTTCCGCAAGTGTCGGGTCCTTCTCCGACAGCCCTTCCTTGGCACCCGGCAGGCCTACCTTCAGCAGGCCGGTGCGGAAGCAGGATTGGCCCGTGATGAATGCGGCGCGCCCGGCTGTGCAGGACTGCTGGGCGTAGTGGTCGGTAAAGATCGCCCCCTCGCTGGCGATACGATCGATGTTCGGCGTGCGATAGCCCATCATGCCCCGGTTGTAGGCGCTGAGGTTCCAATAACCGACGTCATCGCCGAAAATGACGAGGATGTTGGGTTTTGCACCGGCTGCTTGAGCTTTCGCGCTCGTGGCTATTCCGGATGCGACAGCTGAAATGGCGAGCACAGATCCTCCGGTCAGCAAAATGTCGCGCCGGTTCGGTTGTCGGTCTGGATTCGCTTGCCTATCACTCATCTGACGTCCTCCTTGATTGTACCGCTTTTCCAAAATGAGCCGGGTTTTCGGTTCCTTGGCGAGAAAAACATGCTCCGCGTTCTGTCGACGAGACGAAACTCGTGGCAGGACGCTTCAACCATGCCTTCGACAAAATCGTCCTTCGTGAGGTTTGCCTATTGCCGCTCGGGGCGGAAGGTAATTAACGGTAACCTACTGGCAGAATCCGCTCGGTTGCATCGAAAGCGGGCTATCCAGGATACGGCTAGCTCGATGGGACAAATGGCAGTAGGGAGATCCAATTCCCGGCGCCGATATACCGCGCAATGGCCTTGGGTCGGATCGGGAAGACATTGCGGGTTCTTTGAGGACCGCTGCCACAAGCGTGTCAATCCTCGGCCATCGGCGGATACAGCTTCACCAAGCAACAGTCCGACTGCGTAACTTACATACCGATACTGGCACCATCAAAAAGACTATGCGCATTCTAGCGCATAAGGGATGGCGCTATGGCAGCAAACGGCAAAACTCCTGGCAGGGAGCAGTGATATTCGGCGGCAAGCGACGCCTGCCAAATGCCGAATTTGCGATCCGCAAATGAGGCATTCCGCGACAGTAGGGTGTGGACGGTCGACACCGACGTCTCCTTCAGTGAAGCGACGGCGCAGCCTGGGTGGATGCCACGGCCGGTCGTCGCTGAAACTATTCGGTCAGGCCCGAAGTCTATTCTGGCCGGTGGGGCTCGTCGGCGCCGGCGAAGCCGACATCGACTGGATGTCGCCGTGGCGATCGGCTATCGTTTCAGCGATCGCGTCTCATCGGTCATCGGGTACCGGGCATTGGGCGTCGACTACAGCAACGACGACGGTTTCCTCGATGTCGCAGCAAGGTCCGATTCTGGGACTCGTTGTCCGGTTTTTGTGGCACAAGGAGTCCGATGGATTTTGACTTCGCCCTTAGCTTGCAGCCACTCTGCCCGGAGACGTAGCATGCAGCCAGAACAGTTGCCCATAAAAGGGCGAGGAGCCAATATGTGCAGCTGCGGCATTCAAAACTCGAGGCACTCATGAATTACAAGCTACGGCTCGGGTTCTTGCCAGTTATCGTCGTGCTCTTGCTAGCGCTCTTGCAGGGAACTTCGCTAGCTCAACAGCCCTCCCCAGACCTTCCGCCCGAAAAGGCAAAGCAGTTCCTCGAGCTTTTGTCCGATCCGCAACTAAAGGCGTGGCTCGAGGGAAAGATTCCAGCGGCCACGTACGAGCCCGGCCTGTCCATTTCCGAGGACATCTTGAGCTTGGAGGCGGGTATTCGTGCCCGTATCGGTGCGCTCGGCGCCGCGATCCCGCGCCTGCCGGAAGAACTGTCGCGCGCCGCCAAAATTGTCTCGCGTGACGTGAACTCCGGCAGGCCAGGGCTGGTCATGGGCATCCTGGCGGTCTTGATCGCGGTCGGTTTCGGAGCCGAGTGGGCGGTGCGACGAGCGCTCGCCAGGACGAGGAGCGCGGTTGCTCAGGAAGACGCCGGACAAGCGATCCTCTTCGAGACTGTCGCCCTGCTGACTTTTGCGCTCGCCAGCGCCGGTTCGTTCTTGGCACTCGGATGGCCACCCCTGCTCCGCAGGATCATTCTGACCCTGCTTCTTGCGTTCATAGCGTTCCGTATCGTTCGCGCGGCAGCCCGATTGCTGTTTGCGTTCGGCGGTGCGACGAGCGCTCCCTCGGACAGGCCGACTCCGCTTTTCGAAAGCGAAGCTTCGACCCGTTTCTGGCGGTGGCGAGTCAGCCTTGTGGCCGGGTTCCTGTTGTTCGGCTGGGCGATTGCCAGCCTCATGCCTGGCCTGGGCTTCTCTCCCGAGGCTGCAGAGCTCGCCGCCTTCCTGTTCGGGCTTGGCATTCTGGCAACCGCAATCGACGTCGTCTGGCACCGGCCCGACGTGCGAGGTTCTCTGGTCAAGCAATCGTTTCTCACCTTGTTCCTGATCGTGCTATGGGGGGCTTGGGTCGCCGGCCTGCTCGGCGTCCTGTGGCTTGGGATTTTCGCCCTGGTGCTGCCGACAGCCTTGCGCGGGGTCGGCGCCGCGGCACAGGCCTTCGCCGGCAGGTCGAAGCGCAGCGGCGCGATGGGCGTCGTATTCAACGTGCTCATTGTCAGGGGCGCCAGGGCGGCGGTCATTGCCGCGGCGGTCGCATGGCTCGCCCATATCTGGCGGCTCAGGGCCGCAACTTTCGCCGGCAGCGAGACCGGCGGCTTCCTGATAGCCGGGCTGCTCAACGGCATCATCATTTTGCTCATCGCCGACATGCTTTGGCAACTGTCGAAGGCATTGATCGAATATCGGATGAACCTCGCGCCGACGGATGGGAACAGCGCCGATGAACTGGCTCGCAGCGGACGGCTTCGCACGCTGTTGCCGATTTTTCGCAACGCCCTTGCCGTGTTCATAGTCGCCGTCACCATTCTGACCGTCCTCGCTGGGCTCGGCGTGCAGATTGCGCCGCTGATTGCGGGTGCCGGAATTTTCGGCGTCGCCATCGGCTTCGGCTCGCAGACCCTGGTCAAAGATGTGCTGAGCGGCGTCTTCTACATGATGGACGACGCCTTCCGGGTCGGTGAATACATCCAGAGCGGCAGCTACAAAGGCACGGTCGAATCCTTCAGCCTGCGTTCGGTGCGTCTGCGGCATCATCGCGGCCCCGTCTACACCGTCCCATTCGGTGAGCTCGGGGCGGTCCAGAACATGAGCAGGGATTGGGTGCTCGACAAGATGATGATCAACGTTACCTACGATTCCGACGTGGATCTGGCGCGCAAGCTCATCAAGAAGATCGGCCAGGAACTGGCAGCCGATCCTGAATTTGCGACCGACACGATCGAACCGCTCAAGATGCAGGGCATCGACAGTTTCGGGGACTATGCGATCGTTCTGAGGATGAAGTTGATGACGAAGCCCGGGACCCAATTCGGCATCAAGCGGCGCGCACTCATGATGATCAAGGCGGCATTCGCGGAAAACGGTATCAAGATCGCGGTTCCCACCGTTCACGTCGAGGGTGGCGGGGAGACTGCGGCGGCTGCTCATCAGGCAACCCAAACCCTGAAAAAGAGCAAGGCCCCCTTGGAGGCGGTGAGGGACAGGCCATAGAGCTGCGCGGTCCTGTCCACGTCATCCGAACTCGGCCTGACCTCTCTGAGAAAGGCATCGATGTTGACCGTGTACGTGGCTCAGATTTCAGGACGTGGGATTGTCGCCTCGACGCGGCGAACGAAGACGAAGCTAGAGCGCGGCTGGCAGACAGGACAATTCGGCGGGACCTGATTGTGTTTCCAAAACCAAGATCGTCCCCTTTGGAACGGCGTCTCGCAGCTTGCCCCCGATCTATCGGAGCCCTTCAAGAGCAAAGGTATTGCCGATCTCGAGGACGGCACCCTTATCATTCGGGCAAAGTTCACGGCGAAACCGGGCAAGCAATTCGCGATCTGCCGGGCGGCACTGAAGGCGGTTCACAACGCATTCCGAGAGAACGGAATTCGGGCCGTGCCAAAGCCGACCAAAGGACAATGGCTATCGCGTGACAGTCCCATGCCGTCGTCGATGGCGTCGAGGACTGAACGGTCCGCAGTGCGCTGGCCAGCATTAGCCCGTAGATTACAGTTATTTACGTTGCCTGACGTGAGCCGATCGGCCAGGGTCACTCACAGCGCGTAATATCGCCTCGTCCCGCAAGAGAACAGCAGCCTCTGAGCAATCGAAATTGGGCGCCCATAGCCAGAAACAATCCTGCACACAAGGGGAACATCAATGCGAAAATTCATGACACTCATCGCGGCAACGTCAGTAGCACTTTCGTCTGCGATGGCAGCCTACGCACAAGATCAAAACCCCCTTCCCAAGGCCAGCGATGTGCTTGTCCGACAAGGGAACGACATCGAGGGCTGGACGGTCTATGCCAATCAAACCCGCGGAGATTGCTTGATCGTGCGCCAAGATGGGCCAAGTGCGGTGCAAATGGGCGTTACCGCAAATCAGGAGGTCGGGTATCTTGGCGTGTTCACCAAGGAGGACATCGGCCTTCAGAACGGGAAGACGTCAGATATCTTCGTCTCTATCGACGGCCAACTCTTTAAGGGTGTCGCCACTAGCACGAGCGGCGAACTCAAGGGCGGATATTCTGGCGGCTACATCTTGACAGACGATCCGAAATTCAAGCGCGCCGTGGCGAAGAGATATAAAATGACCGTGTTTCCGGAAACCAAGGGGGCCTTTGTCGTCGATCTGAAGGGGACTTACAAGGCAATGGCAATGGGCCGCAAGTGCCTCACGCAGTGACCCCGCTCTGACCAGTCATTTGCCTTTCATGGGTCCGGAACGCGAGGTTGGCGTTTGAAACAGAATTGGCAATTCTGTTTCACCCGACGCCTAGTTGAGCACCGGGCGCGGGTGTATTTCTTGGGTGGGGCGGAGCACCGTGGTCCGCCGATCTGCGGGCAGAAGATAGGTGCAATTCCAACGCCGTCTTGAGCGTCGCAGGGTGGAAGGCCGTCGTCGGCCTCGTCGATCAGAACCGGCAGGAAGCGCCAAAAGCTGCCGTAGCGCCAGCGCGCAGGCGACCCTCGCCACGCACCCGGCAACTGGACGACGGCATAGGGTAGATGGCACTAGCCGTCAAGTTTTCGGAGGAAATCGATTATTCGAGACGCGGCTTCCTCCGGCTGCTCCAAGGGTAGGAGATGCGCCGCCCCGGGGACGTTGACGAGCGTCCCCTTGCCTTGTTCATAGCCGCGGTCACCGTGCTAACGATCCTCGCCGGGCTCGGCGTGAAGATACTCCCGCTGATTGCCGGCGCCGGCATCTTCGGCATTGCCATCGGCTTCGGCTCGCAGACCCTGGTCAAGGACGTGCTGAGCGGCGTGTTCTACATGATGGACGACGCCTTCCGAGTCGGTGAATACATCCAGAGCGGCAGCTATAAAGGCACGGTCGAATCCTTCAGCCTGCGTTCGGTGCGTCTGCGTCATCATCGCGGCCCCGTCTATACCGTACCGTTCGGTGAGCTCGGGGCGGTCCAGAACATGAGCAGGGATTGGGTGATCAACAAGATGATGATCAACATTACCTATGATTCCGACGTGGACCTGGCGCGCAAGCTCATCAAGAAGATCGGCCAGGAGCTGGCGGCAGACCCGGAATTTGCGGCCGACACGATTGAGCCGCTCAAGATGCAGGGCATCGACAGTTTTGGGGAATACGCGATCGTTCTGAGGATAAAGTTGACGACGAGGCCCGGGACCCAATTCGGCATCAAGCGGCGCGCATACATGATGATCAAGGCGGCATTCGCGGAAAACGGTATCAAGATGGCGGTTCCCACCGTTCACGTCGAGGGTGGCGGGGAGACTGCGGCGGCTGCTCATCAGGCAACCCAAACCCTGAAAAAGAGCAAGGCCCCCTTGGAGGCGGTGAGGGACAGGCCATAGAGCTGCGCGGTCCTGTCCACGTCATCCGAACTCGGCCTGACCTCTCTGAGAAAGGCATCGATGCGAGCATTCACCACGGGTCAGAGCCTTCGTGTGGGTCGGATCGCTGCTCGGATTTCATTGTACCCTTGGGGTCGCCCCACGCCCGCTCCATGAACATTGAATCAAGGCGCTCAATGCTCCAGAACGCTGCGGTCGTCCCGATGACATAGGCTGAGACGACAACCGCCTGCCGCGGCAATTCATAAACGCGCTGGACTAGATGGATGGCGACCAGCACGACGGCAATAAACATCAGCTGGCCAAGTTCGACGCCGACGTTGAATGAGAAGAGCGCCAGCGGGACCATGGGATCCGCGCCCCATGGCCAACCGTACCCACTTGTCAGGGGAGGAGTTCGATCTCGCCCGGCTTCCAGGTCTTGTCGAACCACGGCTGCAGCGGACCATAGAGGCGAAGAAGAACGTTCCAGCCCTTGCCGGGAACTGTCTGGACCCAGTTGGCCTCATGGCCTTCCGGCGCCGTCGGGCCGAACCAGACATCGACCGAGGAGTCCGCGTTGATCACGATGTCTTTCTTGTCGCTGCCGATGCTAGGGAATTGCTGGTCCGTCTGCAGCATCGAACGCGTCTGATTGTCATACAAGACGAACGACCAGAAATTCTTTGCCGGAATGTTTGGCGGCAGATGCACCTTATAGGTCTTGCCGCCATCGAACGGCTTGCCGTCCTTGTCGGTGGTGGCGCCTGCGTACTGCGAACCGATACCGACGCGCTTTATCGCCATGGCCGGCGTGATGCCCGTCGCATAGTAGTGGAACAGGACACGCGCATCCAGATAGCGCACGCCGGGCTGCAGAAGAAACTCGTAGCTGCCGCCGACAAAGCCGGTGAACCAGGCACTGTCCGGATAGTAGTAGGCATCCTTCATGCGGGTCTTGAAGGTGATGGTGCGCGCCGTCGCGTTGCCGACGGCTACGGCTTCGGTGAGGATCTTTTTCATCCGCTCGTCCGGCGCGAAGGGTTTGCCTTTTACGATGCCGATGGCGGCGAGTTGTCCCAACACTTCCGGGTGATAGGACTCCTCCGGCTCGTACTGGACGATGCCGTTCACTTCCTCGTAGAAATGAAAATCATTGGCATGGATGGTGTTGAACTCCTTGCCGGAAGAATTGATGATCTTCATCGGCGGCGGGTTGTCAGCTTCCGAAAGAGGATAAACCTTGGCGAATTTCCTGGTGTTTTCGACAGCAGTGGCGGTGCTGCCGTTCTCGAGGAAGCCGCGCCAGAAGAACAGGTTTCCGTAGGTTGACGTCTTAAACACGAAATACCCTTCGGGTATCTCGCCTTGGTAACCCGGCGGCAAAAGCAGGTATTTTCCGCCCTTGCCCTTGTCCGGTCCGGCATTGCCGACATCGCCGACATATTGGAACCAGTGGTTGTCGATCATGCCCAGGATATTGGGCGGTGTCTCGATGACCAGCGGGCCAGCCTTGGTGTCCAGCCACATGAGATTGTAGATGCTTTCGGTGTTGGCCGTCAGGAACAGCGAATGCGAGTCCGCCAGGTTTTCGAACACCAGGATGGTCTGGTTGTTGTCGGCTCCCTGGCTGGCAAATCCAACCCGCATAGCTTCGACGGATGCACCAGGCATGGCGTTGAGAAAAGCATCGACGCCGCGCATGAAATCGAGATTGTCGTAGATCTTCTCCGAAGTGGCGTCATCCGGGAAGCCATCGAAAAAATTCAGTTTGCCAATCCTGGTGTCCACACTTTCCGGCGTGACGATGGAATCCGGTATCGGCGTCGTCATCTTCATCTTCGGCGCTTCGGCGGAAGCGGTGCTCATGTCGATCAGTACCGCCGCGGCGGTGGCGCAAAGCAGTCTCGTCGTGCGTGCAGCGGTCGCAGTAGAGCCGGCCAATTTCAGGTAGTGTTTCATGGCTTTTCATCCTTCACAGCGGTTCAGGCCGCGGGGCGGCCGGTCTTCTCATTTTTTCGGGAACAGAAGCGTCCGGTCCATCAACCGACGGATCGGGAACCGACGCGCTGCGCTGAAAATGCTTTTCTTGCCTTTTGGCCGATACTCGCTGGCATTGCGCCACGTTATTCAAAGCAACCTAGGCTCGGCATTCGTGCCGTGCCAGCCGCAGTATGTAAATTACGTGGAGCAACCCGTAATTGACGAAAAAACGAGGCGCGGGCGGTCGAAAACCTCAACACGCGGGGGTACGGTGATCCGGGCGGATGCCTCCGCAGTAAGGAAGTTCAATCCCCTGCGCGGAAAGACTGTCGTGCCCAAGTCCACCGGATCGCGGACGGCATACCGGTGGCGCTCGTTCCCAAGGCCAGCGCTGGAGCACGCGTTTGCCTTGGATGGTCGGGCGATTTCCTAACTATGCGACTGCCTGGGCCCCCTGCTGGCTCAAATCACCATCGACGAAGTCCGATTCACGCTTTCCGGCTGCCTCCGCCTCGTCGTCGGCGGTCGGTCGTGCCCTGGCCATCGCCCGGCACGCGGTGGAGTTGGATCCCGGCAAATGTGTGCGCTCTGCACGCCGAAATGTCCGCTCTATCAGCAAGGAATTCAGGGCGAGAGCCGTCGCGACAACTGGCGGCGAGAGCTCCAGGGCCCAGACAAGATGTTCGACGGGACGCGGGATGACGTCAGCCTTCGCGGAGATCACAGCGTCGGTCACAGATGACAATGTCCGCAAGATTAACGAGGTCGCCTGGCGCGAAAGCTGCTCTCGAAGCCAAGTCATCATTTGAACCAAAGCCGTGTTTGAGCCTTCTTGTCTTGGCAGGCGGCGCACGATCCGCCTGCCCCAACACCAGCCAAGCAAAATCCGGCGTTTCCTTTAGCCGGCCGGATTGTACCAGATCGGCGAGGTGTACGCGCGCTCCTGCATCTCCATCGTCGCTTCCGGCGGCATTTTTACGCCGAAATATTTGGCGTCGTAGGCCGTCCAGCGCGGCGTCGGGATTTCCAGCACGCGGCCGTAATAGAACGCCCGCTGGGCCGGATCGAACTCGGGATCAACCCAGACGGCGATCAGTTCCGGCGCACCTATCGTGTTGGTCCAGGTGGCATTGGCGACATCGACAGTGTTCCCGACCGAAGGCACCTTGCCGTCAGCGCCCGGCCTGCGATCGCCCGACCACGCAACGTTGTAGACCTTCTCCTGCACCTTTCCGGCAGCATCCAGCCACCCCTTGACGATCTGGTAGCGATCGAGGTTGGCGCCGATCGGATCCTTCAGCGCTGCAACCAGGAAGGTCGGCGCCTTGCCTTCCGGCGCGGCAGTGAGATCGCCGCCCATCGGTACGCCCTTCGTATAGCCGATGAGAGCAGGGCTGCGGGTATTGGCGTCGGCTTCAACGAAATCGAAGCCGCCGAAGAGCCGCACCAGCATCCGCGATCCGGTCGTGGCATAAGTCTCCCGGCGTGCCATCGCGTCGAAGATCGCCTCGCGGGTGTTCTCGGTCGCCCAGACCGCCGCGTAGCCGGAAGCGGTCTGCTCCCAGCCCATAATGGTCGCCTTCTCGGTCTTGACGAACGGGTGCGTGGCGCGGGCCGGCCCCGGCTCGCTGCTGGATGTCTTGCCAAAGAAATTGTCCTCCTCGACGGCAGCCAGCCCGGTGTGCGCGTCGGTCGAGCCGACCATGCCGAACTTGTAGGGGTTCACCCCGAGCTCCTGCTCCAGCTTGAGCCCATTCTTCAGCGCCGAGCGCGCATATTCGAACTCCAGCATATCGGGCGTCTTTACGACGGTCAGGTCGAGATTGCCCTTGTCCCAGCGCTCGAAGTTGGCGAATTCGTCATTTGGCGACAGGAAGGGGTGCGTTTCGCCGTCGCCCTTGATCTGTGAAGCCTCGTAGAGACGCTCCCACTTGGCACGCGTCTCGGCATATTCGCGGTCTATCGGCTTGTCGACGCCCGGCTCGATCATCGGGAACATGCGGCCATTGGAAAGGTTGCCATTATGGGCGATGGCGAGCACGTCGCCGCCGGTTTTCTCCTCATAGTCCGCCATCCACTTCCACAGATCGCGGGGATTGTCGCTGCCCGGTGCGAGCACGGTGAAGGGCACGGTCTGGCGGGCGAGATCGCCATTGTCGCGGAAGATGACGTTGCGATGCAGGTTGTTGCCGCCCGTGTTGGAGGTCCATTCGTAGCCGATCACAGCAGTGAAGCGGCCCGGATCGTTCGCCTCCTCCGCCGCGTCAATGGTCTCCTGCCATGCCGAGCGATAGGGGGCGGAGTCGGGCGAATAAAGCAGCGGCCCGGTGAGTTGCCCTGCCCCGAAGGCAGTGATGAGCTCGATCGCGGCAGCGGCGCCCTGGCCGGACTGGATCATGTCGTACCACCGTCGTCCCTTGGGGTCCGCCAAGATATCAGACTTGCCGGCCAACAGGTCGTTGAAGAACCCCATATTGTCGGAATGGTCGGTGACGACCAGGAAATCGAGCGGTCGAGACAGCTTGGTGAGCTGTCCCGAGGAGGCCATGATCTCCTCACCCTTGCCGAAGCGATAGGCATCGCGCGGTCCAAGGCGCGCACCAAAGGCGCCGGCATCGAAGGAGAAAGATGTGTGGGTGTGCGTGTCGCCGAACAGCGGCCTCGTCGGGAAGTTTCGTCCGGCCCAGGGAGAATAGGCCCGCTTGGCCGGATAGAGCTGGTCGGCGGTTTGCTTGTCCAAGGAACCGGAATCCAGCACGGAATCCTGCGCTGCAGCGGGCAGCGCGCCTGTCAGGCTCGCAGCTACAAGAGCGGCGACTGAAACAAACTGCAAAAGTCCGAGCGTTCTCATCATAGTCCTCCTCCAACTGTTTGGTGCATGCCGAAGCCAATTATTCCGAGGAAAACTGCTCATCGGAGACCACCGGACCGCGTGAACACGGCCTTGGAACTCCCGCCTTCATCAGCCCTTGAAAGGTACATAGCGATCGCGAAATGCGATGCGTCGTCCAGACCAACGCCCGCATTCAGAATTTCACGCAGCCTGGGCACGAAACGAACCACTTTCCAATCGGACAGGTCATTTGCGACATTCCCGGCAAGCTCGGGGTGATGCGCGAGCAGGCGACCGTAAGCTTCGATGATCGCTGACCGCAGTTCGACTGCCCCGCCCGTCCCCTGTACCGACAGTGCTTTCACGATTTCGACCAGCTCTGCATGACTTCGGACCGGCTCGACGAAGTATTCTTCCGCGAGCTGCGTCACCCCGTCCGCGCCGGTCATCTCGATGAGCGCAGTGGCGTAGGCACCGAGGTTGATCGTCAGCCCATACTTTGCCGCGGTCTTTAGTTTTCCGCGAACGAAGGCGATGTCGTCCGGGCGGTCCGACATGCCGAGCATGAGGATGTAGAGCCCATGCCATTCGACATGAAACAAATCGTTGACGATTCGAAAGATGTCGTCGCGCGCAACTCTTGTCTTGAGATCGCGCAGCGTTGCGTAAGGCGCGCGCGCGACCTCGAGGAAGGCCAGTTCGGCGAGCCTGCGATCTTCGTGCCGGAGGTAAGTAGCGAAGAACACCGCGCGTTCGGCCAGCGTCTTCGAGCTCTTGTTCCATTGCGCCACCTGGCGCATTACATTTTGATACTCGCGCCCCGCCATGCCAAGCGCCCTCCACGCCCCGCCGGGGCCGTTCTGGACAAGAATAACCTGGAGAGCCGGATACAGCTGGAGGGCGCGGGCCGTCGTCGAATCGAGGAACAGAGGGATGGCGCTGCCGTCGTAGCGTCCCTTGAATGTTTCCAGCACCACGTAGGAGAAAGGTCTTGCCGGATTCTCGCGCGCGAAGACCGCCGTGCCGCTCGCGACGACCTGGTCGGCATTCGTCACCTTGGGATAGGGCATACAGAGCACACAAGCATGCACCGGCGTCGCGGTCAGTAGGAACGCCGCGGCAATCATGCACATCAGCGATGCCAGTGCTGCGCTTGTCAGCCCGGTTCGCCGATCCCTGCGCGAGGTGTTCATATGCCGCCCTTCCCGACAATCTCAAAAGGTCGCCACACGTTCGATCACCCAGAACATTGCAATCGTGCCGATAGCGTATGGCGGCACGAGATCCAGCCAGGCCGGCAGCGATCGCCTGCGGACCTGGATCAGTGTGACAAGCGCAAGTACGGCTCCGACAAAAAGAAGCTGTCCGACTTCCACTCCGAGGTTGAAGAACAGTAGCGCAACGGGAATCTGTCCCGCCGGCAGTCCAATCTCGCTAAGGGCGCCGGCAAAACCGAAGCCATGGAGAAGCCCGAAAGCAAATGCTACCAGCCAGGGTGCTCGAGCGGCTAAACTTCTGCGCCCCTGCCGTACGTGGACGATCTCGACTGCGACGAACGCGATCGACAACGCAATCACCGCCTCGACCGGCGGCGAGGGTACGCTAACAAAGCCGAGCGTCGCCAGCGCCAGCGTGATGCTGTGCGCAACGGTAAAGGCGGTGACCGTCTTGACGAGCCGCCACGAGCCCTCGGTGATGATGAGCAGGGCAAGCACGAAAAGCAGATGATCGAAGCCTGACAGAATGTGCTCGACGCCAAGTTTGAAATAAGTGGCGGCCGTAAACCAGCGGCTTGGAGTTGCAGGAACCGTCGCTTCCGGGGCGCCGGGCGTCAGCCGCTCGATCCACACGTCGCCGCTGGCGAACTCAACGCGCACGAGCGCATCGGTCATCGTGTTTTGCAGGCCGTCAATCGATACCACCTGGCCTTCCAACGGCTCGACCGCGCGCATCTGCCAGGTCTGCACCATTGCGTCGCCGGTCGGGCGCGAGACGACCGGCGTGAGGTTCTCGACCTTGCCCGAGAATGCTGCCGACAGCGCCAGACGCGCGTCACCCTGCATCGGTGTCTTGAACAGCACGCTGAACTCGTTCGGCGCCTCTTCCTGAACGCTGAGGTAGGCTGGGCGCACCTCGTGCGCCGAGGCAACCTGCGAGAACAGCATGGCGATGGCCGCTGTCAGCACGACCAGCCGAACGCACCCCGTCGCGGCGCGGGCACCTCGGACGAGTGCAGACCATTTGGTCAGCGGGTTCATTGCGTGGCCACTTTCGGTGCGGGCTCGGGCCCCAATACCGCTTTCGTGGTGTCGTCCAGCTCGACGCCAAACTTGTTGCGCAGCGCGATCAGATAATCGCGGCTGACCTCGGTCTGCTTCGCAGAGCGCCACTCAGAAAGGACCGCATCCCTGACCGTCTCGAAGGGCTTCAGGGTGGTCGCTGTACGCTGCGTGACGAGCACCAGATGAAAGCCATAGCCGGATTTCGTCGGCCCCTGCCATCCGCCGGCTTCGAGTGCAAACACCGCGCGCGCAAAATCGGCACCGAACATTCCGGACAGTGCCAACTCGTCGGTATCGGCGAAGCTGTCGCCGAACAGCAGCCGGTCGCCCGCGGTCGAACCGTCCTCTGTATTCGCTGACAGCGCACCCAGCGCGGCGGTCGCGTCCGCCGCGGCATCCTTGCGATGCTCCGGGTTGAAGTAGACCTGCCTGAACGAGAGTTTTCCGGGCGTCTCGAAGGGTGCAGGGTTGGCCGCATGGAACTGCCGCAGTTCCGCTTCGGTCGGCTCGGCAAGCTGGGCGGTGTCCTCAACAAGGAATTTCAGCTTTTGCGCCAGGCGGCGGCGGATGATGGTGTCGTCCTTGTCGAGGCCTATCTCCTGCGCTTCGCGCGCCATCACTTTCTCATTCAGCAGATCGTCGACGAGACCCTTGAGCTCATCGGCGGTTGGCTCACGCAGCCATTGGCTCGACCAAGTCTGCTTGAGCCAGCGCACGTCGCCTTCACCGATCCGGATCGGCTCGGCGGCTGTCGCTTCGGTTTGCCTGTCGTTCAGCCAGGAATAGCCGCCAAACAGGATCGCACCGATGACAGCAAAATGTAGCAGAGGCTCCCTGAGCAATATCATACGCTTTCCTGCGCCCCCTGCCGTCGCATCCATGGTTCGGTCCAGGACGACAGCAACTCGCATCAGAGCCCTTCGAGTGTGATACCTCGACGACTACTTCTTTCGCTCTGCATGGATGGTAGGCCCAAAAATCCGGGGCGGAATGTAATTTACGTGGGCAAGCACGTAACAGGGCAACAACAAAGCCGCAGCCGAGCGTTTGAGGAGTCGTGCGCCAACCTCGAAATTACTCCGCGCAGGCCAACCGAGGGCCTACTTCTTGCAACCTTTTGTGGCGGAGCCAACGCATTCCTTGCCAGCACTCGATTTCTGGTTGGCCTGGGAACCCGTCAAGGCGCCGATGTGATTGCCCAAATTTTCCCTGCTGTTTTGATCGACCGCTGCAACAGGTGCCGCAATCACCAACCCTGCCGCGCTGCCCGCCGCTGCCGCCACACCGGTCGTTGCGTGAATGATGGTATCGCCCAGGCCTATCCTGTTGTCGGTCAACGTCTGGCCGCCGGCCATACGCGCCCCAATCAGTTGAACGACCTGCGGTGACGAGGCGAACTTGCCGTGATGCAAAGGATCGCCGGATTTGACTTTCGTCAGATCGATGACGGTTATGTTGTTGCTGGCGAGATCTTCCTTGTATGGAGCTTGTTCCGGATCAATCGATCCGAGCCGGGGGATGTCGCCCCAGACCCGTCGCGAAACTTTGAGCGCGCGATCGTCCTGCGAGACAAAGAGGGTGAACTGCGGGTGCTGTTTGCCCATGTCGGCAATCTGAGTGCGAAAAACATCGACGTCGACGTCTGGCGCGGCCAGCATGACGTTCTTGAACTTCGCCGGAAGGCCGCCATTGCGGATGGCCATCTGGCGCAAGCCTTCCAACGCAAGCCAGTTGCCCATCGAATGGGCGAGGATCGAAACTTCCTTTATCTGGGGATCGCGTGCAAGATATTGGAACAGCAGTTCAAGCGCATTTCGCGTGTAGTTGGTGCTTTCACGATCGTAGCCATAAGCCAGCGCACTGCCTCGGGAGGGCCATGTGACCAGGATCGGGACGCTCTGCGTGTCGGTGTCCTTCGCGATCTGCGCAAAACGGTAGACCGCGTCTTCAAAGCGATTGTTGAATCCGTGAATGAAGACGAGGACGCTGTGATCCGGGCTCTTCCTGACAGAGGCGCTAAGCCACCCCTTCGCTGTCTCGAGCGTCAATTCCTGGGCCTGCACGACGGCAAAATCGGTCGCCGGGTTTGACGGCAGCTTCTTGGGCCATGCGACCTCTCCAACCTTGCGGACCGAAGGCGGAGGGATCGAAACCGTGATTTCCGCGAACGAGGGGGCCAGTCCGCGCTCGCCCGTATACATTTGTGCCGGATTGGAGGAACGACTGCGTGTCGTTGCGACCAGCATCTCCACCTTGCTGGAGGAAGGCGAGGTATCGGCCACGGGCAGCAGCACATTCGTCGGACGGGACGCGCACCCCGACAGCAGGCCAACCAACGCCGACGCCAACAAGACGTTGCTGATACGCCTGACTTGGGACAGGCTCACGAAACAGTTTCCCAAACTCTTCTCCCGTTTCGAAGTCGTCTCAGGCGCAGAGCCAATCAGAACCGGAACCTGGCGCCGATGATTGGTCCCTGCATTGCTATGTCAAACACAAATCCGTCGTCGTCGTAGTCCACGGCAAGGTAGCGATAGCCCGCTTCCAGCGTGACCGAATCACTGTACCGGTATTGAAGCGTGCCCTGCACTTGCCAATCGAGGTCGGCGCCAAGGCCGAAGCCACCGACATCCGCCTCGCCATGGAGTCCGAATCCGTTACCAAGAGCGACATCGCCGGCCACGCCAATAATGGGGTCGACCCAAGTCTGGCTGCCGCTGGCCTCTCTTACGGCGAGAGGGCCAGTAACGGTCAGATCCGCATAGAGGTGCCAAAGCCGTCCGCCGGCTAGAACGTCCAAGGTCGCGGTGCCATTGTCGAAGACCCGATAGGAGCCGCCGAAGGTCCACACCACCGTGTTCATGTTCGCTTCGGCCGAAAAAAGAGCCAACGGGCCGGGCGACGTGCCGTCGGCCTCGAGGCCCAGGTAGATGAAGTCGGTGAACAGAGCGTAGCGGCCATTGCGCGCCTCACCGGCAAGCATGACCGGCGGGGGAGACCAATCGATGTGGTCAAAGATCTGGCCGAAATCGACGTCGATATCGACCGGCGGCAGGCCCCTGACGCCGACCCTGCCCTTCATTCCTGCCATCCAGAAATAGGGTTCTGCGGTGAAGGTCCAGGCCGGCGCGGCTTCAGCAGGCATGGGCGCGGCTTCAGGAAGTTGCGTCGCAGCATCCGCAGCGATCGCCGGCACTGCAACCAGCGCTGCCGCTGTTCCAGCCGAAGCCAACACGAGAGCTCGGATGATTCCCATATCGAAGTCCCTCAAATTCCGTCTTTTACTTCATGTCCGATGCGATCGTCTTGCACCCGCAGTGACAATATATATCTATTCGCGCCGCTCAGCTAATGGATATCGGTTGCCGATCGTCTTTCATGTCGACAGCGGTTCATTTATTGCTGTCACGGATGGACAGTGCCGGGCCTACTTCGGGAACAGCAGTCCCGTGCGCAATCGAGCCCGTCGGGTCCGCTAGGGCTTACCGTGACGACAAGCCGGGCCGGAAGCACGGCTGCTATAGTTTGTAGAGCTCGATTGCCAGACAGAAATTCCAAGCCGGCCCCCGCTTAGTTCTGGCGTGGCGGCCAAGGCGTGAAATGCGGTTTCCTGCCGGCATCCGCGTGCAGCACCGCTCCGACTTCCCCAACCAACCGATCCACCAGTCCCTGCCATTCGGCTCGTCTGGACTCGCGGAATGCCGGCGGGACCATGTCGATCCTCGAGAGTGCAAGCTCCGCTTCAGCAAGTTCCTCGCACATATCCTGAAAACCCTCACTTCGGCCCATCAGCCGATGGATCGCCAATTCAAATTGCGGAAACCGACGCACCGCCGCCGAGACCGCTCTTTTTTTATCAGCTGGTTCGTCGTCCATCCTCATGGCGCAGATTCGTGTTTTCCCTGGACCACCGTAACCTATCGCATGGAGGCGGCTGTGGAATGTAAGTTACGTGGGCGACAGGGTAATTTCTCAACATCCATAGCGAGCTTGGTCGGCACCAAGCCTGTAAAATCGCAAATTCAAACTGCGCTGCCGGCGAGGCCGCCTAACTCTTTGATCCGTTGTCATCCGCCGGCGCATTGCGCGAACCGTCGCCGTCGTCCCAGCGTTATCCGTTCAGACTACTGGGAGTATTGCAAGAACAGGCTCGCGGATATAAATTGCGCAGCGAGGGTAACCGCCGAAAAATGAAATATAACTGGGAGTGGTCACCCCCAGAACGTCAGGTGAGGGAACCAACGTGATCCGGGCGGAACCAGCCGTAGGGAGGGAGCATAGGCTCGCCCCAGAGGATTGTCGTGCCCAGCTTGCCCGGATCCTCAACAGCGCGGACTTCGATGCAACCGGTCGCGAGCGCCGCTTCCTCAGCCATGTGGTGGAGGAGACGCTGGCGGGTCGCGGTGATCGTATCAAGGCCTATTCGATCGCAGTCGAAGTGTTCGGACGCGATATGTCTTTCGACCCGCAGACGGATCCGATCGTCCGCATCGAGGCTGGCCACCTCCGGCGCGGGCTCGAGCGTTACTACCTGACTGCCGGACAGGACGATCCTATTCTCATCACGATCGCGAAAGGCGGTTACGTTCCAACGTTCTCGGTGCGATCGCCCCTCGAGACCATTGAGCCGGCCTTGCCGCTCAATCGGGCAGAGAAAGTCCCGCCCCCTGCTCGATGGATGAAGGCATCATGGCTGACGGTGGCTCTTGCGGCAATCGTCGCGGCATTGGCTGTTCTGGCATTGGGATTGGCGAGGAGCGACGTTCGCCCGACTTCGCCTGAGATCCCGCGACTGCTGGTCGAGACGTTTGACGACCTTTCAGGAACGGAAGCCTCCAAGGCCATCGCCAGTGGATTGAGGCAGGAAGTCGTCAGCCAGCTTTCCAAGTTCAAGGATATCGTGGTCGTGGAGTCGGCCGCAAAGGGGGAGGATCCATCGATCTCGCCGGCACGATTTGTCCTGGCCGGAAGCGTGAACCTGTCGACCGATGCCTTCCGGCTTCGGGTCCGGCTGCTCAACCGGGCGGACAACTCGGTTCTGTGGGCAGAAAGCTATGATGGCGGGCTGAAAGTGGCGCAGCTTGTGGAGGTCCAGACGGACATCGCGCGTAATGTGTCATCGAGCCTGGCCCAGGCATATGGCGTCATCTTCCAGGCAGACGCCAATCTCCACGTCGTCAATCCGCCCGACGATTGGGCCGCCTACTCTTGCACGCTTTCTTTTTACGCATATCGGGTCGGTGTCGATGCAGAAAGCCGGTCATCGGTACGCGCGTGCCTTGAGACGGCGGTGGACCGCTTTCCGACCTACGCCACCGCTTGGGGTCTTCTCTCGCTGATCTACATAGATGACTACCGATTCGAGTTTTCAGCCGACCCCGCTGAGTCCGCCGCTGCGCTCGATCGCGCCTTGGCGGCGGCAAGGCGATCTGTGGGGCTTGATCCTGTCAACATCCGGGGACGCCAGGCGGAAATGGTTGCGCTCTATTTCCACAAGGAGATCGATGCCGCATTGAAAGTGGGCAAGCAGACTTTGACCATCAACCCGAACGACACCGAGTTTATGGGCGAATATGGAGAGCGCCTGGCGGTTTCTGGAAATTGGCATGACGGATGCCAGTTGATCGCGGAGGCGCGTCAGAAGAACCCGGGGCCAGGCTACTATGACGTGGATCTGGCCCTTTGCTCGTATTTCAGCGGGGATTATCCTCAGGCAGCTATGTGGATCAACAAATCGCCATTTCCGTCGAATCCGATCTATCATTTGCTTGCCGCTGCCGTTTTCGGTGAGGGAGGCTACAAAATCGCGGCTGATCGCGAGGTCGCATGGCTGAACCAAAATCAACCTGATTTGGTGAAGAACATGCGCCAGGTGGTTTCGGCGCGGTTGGCCCGTCCGCAAGATGTCGAGTTGTTCCTCGGCTCGCTAAGAAAAGCGGGCCTTGGCGTCGCAGACGACTAAGAGGTCAGCGGCGCCCGCCCCTCACCTGCCCTGCGTCGAAGCCGGCATCAAAAACAACGAGATCTGGATGGACGGAAGTGTTCGTTCGAATGATGCTATTGCGTTGTCTTGAGCGCAGATTTTGCTCAGCCAGCACAGCGCCTCCTCTTAAGCCCGCTGGTCTTGGCCCGGCGGCCTGCTGACAGTCCCCCAGTAGAGCTGCCGGGCCACTCGAACTTGCTCAATGGAAGGCGCGGACTTCCAGGATTAGAACCAACAAGCACACCAGAGGCATCATCTTTGGTGAGTTGCTGCATCATTGTGCACTTGCCAATGAAGAACGCAAAAAAGCCCCGCCGCTCCATTTGCGAAGCGGCGGGGCCCCCACTCGCCCCCCATCAATGCCCATGCATTGCGGTGCCAGACATGTTGACCCAT
This sequence comes from Mesorhizobium sp. WSM4850, assembly GCF_055811735.1. NCBI lineage: Bacteria > Pseudomonadati > Pseudomonadota > Alphaproteobacteria > Hyphomicrobiales > Phyllobacteriaceae > Mesorhizobium > Mesorhizobium sp. WSM4850. The sequence goes on from NZ_JBVVPV010000016.1 coordinate 50,647, forward strand.
TGCGGCGCACCTTATGCCACGACGGCCTGTCGCAGTTGCGAGGGCTGTATCGAGCCGGTCGATGGAGTATCGACTTTTTTGCCGCAAAAGCCTTCCCGCCGGAACGCTTGCTCGTCTGGATGGTTGGTTGGGATGCAGGAGATGCAGGCGTGGCCAAGAAGCTGTCAATCGCGCAAACGTTGCGACGAACCTCCGACCAACTGAAGAGGATCCGCAAACATGTCGCCAATGGCGGTCATGTGGACCAGATGCAAGAGGTCGACGCCCTGGTGGGCCTCGCCAAAGAAGTGGCCGACCGGCAGTTGGCCGGGTTTGAAAGCCCGGCAGATGAAAACGATGGCCCTGTGCAAGACGATGACGATGCAAAGGACTGAGCGTTGTCGACCGGCTCGTGACATTCCGCGATAACGGAATTACTTGATTTGCCAAAATCGGTACTATCCAACGGCGGCGGACCCCCAATCCGCCTGGCCGGCGCCGTCGAGCGTTCTTACCCCACGCCCCCCAAGCGGCGCCGGCCGCTCGGCTGCGCACCCTCGTGTCCGGCCCCGAGGGCATGCTTTTGGGCAACATGCATTGGACCAGGAGACGCGCGGGTTTGACGGGTTTTTTCTGCAACTTGCGGCGATCTGTACACGCGCCACGCAATCGGCAGATTTCCATCGCTCTCGGCGGCCTTTAATACCCGATCTGCGATATCGCAGCGGATAATGGGATCGTCTGTTAGATGATCCATTGAATTCTGTGGATTCTGTTTGAAAAACATCTCCGCCCCCGCGCTTGGCGCTGAGAATGCTCAACGGATACCGCTTTGAACAGTCGTCAAATGACGACCACAGACGGATTTATACGCCATCCCACGACGCACGTTGGCGTAATTGCGTGGAGGCGAGATGCGGATCCTGCCGGTGGTCGGTGCAACAGAAGCTTGCAGCCGGGAACAACCACTCGACCGTTCGCGTTTGTGCAAAGGCCCGCTTCTTTTGCACGGGCAGCGAGCCTCGAAGGTTCGCAATGCCGCACCGGCGTTTCAATCGCACCCGCCTCAGCCCTCACGATCTGGCTATTTGTGAACGCGTGTACGATCAGGTTTGCGCAGATGAACACATCGACCCTTTGAGCCGGGATGCCGAAGCCTTGGCGGTGATGATTGTCGCAATCTTCCGAAACATTACGACCAGTGAGCGCGAACTGCTGGAGGAGGTCAGGTCGCTTCGTCGTTCAAAGGGCGCAGAACAGGCGCGCTAGCTTGGCGGCTTTCCCTGACGAATCTTTCCAGTCCCGCTTTGGCACAGCCGGATTGGCATCGTAATTGCCTTTTGAGTCTCGCCACAGCGTAGCCACAGCGCTTGCGAAGGAGATGGAAATGGGTTTGGCCGAAGACCTGTCTGATGTTGCCCTCACATTCGCTTGTCCGGATTGCTCGCATCCGGCGGTAAGGAAGGGCTCTGCGCTGAAAACCATCGCCCACTTCAGATGCGACGGGTGCAACGCCAAGGTGCGGATCACTTATCCGCAGAAACTGGCGATCTTCGAAAAGCACAAGCTATTGACTGCGCACGGGGCATGGCAATAACTCAACGCAGTTAAGAGCCAGGTTCGATTTCCACGTGATTCCAAAGGGTTTTGGCGAATTGATGAATTGATTTGGACGATGACGGGATCCCCGATCGCCCGGAAACAACTTGGCCGAGCATGGCTGCGCCATGAACGGATTTGACGGACGCCAAATGCCATGATTGAACCGCAGCTGCCATCGCCTGCAAGGCGGATGAGGTGAACTTGCGATACCTCCGATCGTATTCAACCCCAGGTGGTTTGAATTTGATCGCAACGGTCTGAAGGCGGACCGTTTGGTGAAACAAAAATCCAGGATCGGACTACGAAACCGACGCGATGACCACGGCAATTGAGGACATATATCGGCCGCTTGCTTTAACCGCGAGATTGCTTGTCCAGTACTGGCCGCAGCTATTGCTTGTCGGCTGCCTGGGTATGATCGCTCGTGGTCTGCTGCTTCAGGGCGCCGTGACGATCGGCCTCCAATTCCCGCTAGGCGGAATGGTCATGCTGTCGCTGGTGGTCCTCGCCAAGCTTACGGTGCTGGTCATGATGTTCGTGGTGCTCCGGCCGCATATGCCGGCGGTGGCGGCACTGAGGCAAAAAGCCAAAAAGGCAGTGGACGAAACAAAGCGCGAGCCGGTCCTGGCGATTACCGCCGCTGCGATCCTGCCGTTCTTCGCCTATTATGCCGCCTGGGGTTTTCTTGGCGATACGGTTCGCGAATATTCGCGCATGGCGCTCGCCCAGGCCGATTTCGGCAAGAGCGTCGACATCTTCGCCATTCTTCAGTCAAGCGGCGTGGCACTGTCGATCGTCATCTGCTGGCTGGTGCGTTTTGCCGCCAAGCGACTGGATGCGCGGGCGTCTCATCCCTACTGGCGGCTGCTGATCGTAGCGACGGACGCAACCTGGGTCTTCATCGGCCTCTACGCGCTCGGCGTATGGAAGGACCAGTTGATCCGCTGGCTTGGCGCAGGCGCCGCGCTGCAACAGCTCAGCCTCGATTTGCTTGCGCCGGTAAGTCAGGCGGTCGCAGCCGGCCAGTTCGTTCCCGTTGAATTCCGGCCGCTTCCCTTCGGCGAGCAGCTTCAGAATCTATTCTTTTTCGCGTTGCTGCCGATTGTCTGGCTGGTGATGGCGGCGATCATCAACGGCTATGAGCTTTCCGCGCCGGCCGCTCCCGGTCCTGCGCCATCCCGAGCGAGCTCCTGGCAGAAGTGGCTGAAGGATTTCGCGTCTCACTTCGTTGGCGGTTACCGCAGCCGCTATTCGCCGGTCTGGACTTGCGTCAAACTGACGCTCAGTGCCGGCCTGGCCACGCTTGTCGCCTTCGTCATCGCCTATCAGGCCATCTCGTGGGCCGGCGCCTGGACATGGTATGGCCTGACCAGGCTGATCGGAGCGCACGATCTCGGGACCTGGCAGATCTTCGCCGATGCCATCAGCCTGTTCATCGGCAGCCCTAGCGACCTCGACGGAGGAATCCTGCTCGATCCGGTCCGGGTCGCGCTGCTTGCAGCCGTGCTCGAGACCGCGGTCGCCATGGCTGGCGAAGCGAATGGCGTCAGGTCCGCGGCTCGCTGACGCTGAGATAACTCGGCAGCCCCGAGTAGAGGGCGATCGACAGCCTGAGGCCGCTCGCCGCAGGTGGGATCGAAAAACTGGCAGCCATCCGTGCCGGTTTGCCGGGCTCCGTCGCGGCGAATGCCATGCCGCCGCACAGGGACCGTTGCTCGTGCTCCGGATACTGTTTCCTGACCACCGGATCGGCAAACAGGGTTGGCCGCCATTCGCGACTGCTGCCATCGGAAAGCCGCACCTCGCAAGGTACCGAGCCGAGCGCTTTCGGGTCAGCAGCGAGAGCTTCGAATTCGGCAAGCACGACGGCGCTGCCCGCGCTGCCTGCCAGTCTGGTGAAGCGTGTCACGGTCCAGCTGGCGCCGGCATAATCGACCGGCTGCCCCAAGCTCGCAGATAGCGGCTGGCGCAGATGTTGGGAGCGCCAGTCCTTGATGCTTCCCCACGTCTGCACGGCCAGCGCGGCAGGCAGTGCGACCACCAGCGCCATCATGCTCAGCCAGTAGCCTCGGCGCGTTGACGTCACCTTTGCGGGAGAACTGTCCATGGCGGCCTTTCTTCGTTGCGGCGGATGGTGATCGCCGGCTCGATGTCTTTGCCCGAAATGTTCGTGGCGATGCGGATCTCGTCGTCGAGCGGCAGCAATTTTGTGGGTGCGACCACGACGGTGCCGTCGGCGACGGCATCCTCCGGCACTTCGAACACCAGAAGGACCCGGCGTGGCAGCCCGGGCTGGTAGACATCGCCCGGCATCATTTCGATCGTCGCCCACAAGCGGTCGGTCAGGACATAACGGATGCCGCTGCGGCTCAGCCACTCGCCCGATGTGAGTCCCAGGGTCTCGAATTTCGCCTCGGCCTCGCCTTCGACCACAACCCATACGCCGGAACTCGTGTAGGTCTTTGACTTGCCGAAGGTCTCGACGTTGAGAACACGCGCCACCCTGGCGCTGTCCAGCGAAAGCGCGAAGGCGCGGGCCTCCACACGCTTGTTCATCCCGCCCGAAGCGACTATCGGCGATGTAATGTCGCTGTACAGCGGGCGCGTGTGCTGCATGCCGTAGAGCACGGCGGCAGCCAACAGCAGCGCCAGCGCCGAACGCAGCATGCGCATCATGGCGCCTTCTCCACCGGCAGGTCGACCGTCGCAACCGGATCACGGTCGAACCACCCGCTTGCGCCGTAGACATTGTCGCGCAGCTTGTAGATCTGGCCGGTGACGGTGATCGTCACCTTGTCGGGCACGGGCACACCGGCCGGCCACTCCCAGGCCATGGTCAGGCGTTCCGGCATGTTGGGATTGAAATATCCCGCCAAATACTTGTCACGATCGAGATAACCCGTTGGCATCGGCAGCTTTTGCGCCGGCGCGCTGAGCGTGACGACGCGATGGAGCACGTTGTTGGGGGTGGCGGAACGGTTCACCACATCCATGTCCACCATCACAAGCTGCACGGGCCGCGATGGGGGAACGCCTGTCGGCGGCACGGTTCCGACACGTGCCGTTCGCAAGGTCACAAACCAGCGACCGGCATCGATTTGCTGGCCTGCCTGCACAACCGGCACCTTTGGCGGATGGGCAGCTTCGTAGAGCGTCATTGAAAACGAGATTGCCGATGCGGCCAGCCCGCCCAGGCCTGCAATCAAAAAAGCATACAGCCTTTGCCGTATTGTCGTTCGTGTCGGTTCCGTCATGCGCCGTGCGGTATGCGATGGTCCTCAGGCCAGCCTTATACGATGCGAGATCAATTTGTTACAACAGCAGCGGCAGGCATCTCCAAGGGGTTCAGCGCAGGGACACCAGCCGCGCAATCGGATCGTTGGTGGCTCGCCCGGTCAGTGTTCAATCCCCGCTCCTGGCGCCGAGCGCGGCCCGCCTAAACCATTCGCCCCCAAACCATTCGAGAGGCACCGGACTCGGCTCGGCGCCCCTCACCTTCTTCACTTGTCCGACCACACGGCCAGCTCGTAGCCGTCCGGATCGGAGAAATGGAAGCGGCGGCCGCCCGGGAAGAAATAGGCGGGCTTGACGATCTTTCCGCCGGCCTCCTCGACATGGCGCTGGGTCTCGTCGAGCTTGTCGGCATAAAGGATCACCAGCGGTCCGCCTGCCGCCTTGCCCTGGCCACCCAGAGCGAAGCCGCCGGTCAGGCGGCCGTCGTTGAACTCGCAATAGCTCGGCCCGTAGTCCTTGAAGGACCAGCCGAACGCCTTTCCATAGAAGTCGCGCGAGCGCGCGATGTCGCCGACGGAAAACTCGACATAATCGATGCGCTTGTCGTTGCTGGATTTGGCCATGATCTTCTCCTTTCGCGGTTTTTGGATGCTCAGCGCTCGAGCATTGCCTTCAGGCTGTTGAGGTCGCGCTGCACGGCCTCGGCGTCGGCAGCGAATATCTCCTCCGTCATGTCCGGCGTCCTCAACAGCACGAACATGACCTCCGCGCCGGTCCCGTTAGGAACCACGCGCACCGCATTGCGGGTTTCCTTGTCATCGGCAAAGACGATGTGATCGAGGACGCCGTATTCGTTCGGCCGGGAGAAGCGGATGCGGATGGCCCGGCCGTCGGGGTCCTCCGCGGTCCATTCCTCGCCCGATCTTTCGAAGCGCCTGCCGAGGCCTGCCGCCCAGCGCTGGAATTCTCAGGGATGGAGGCGAAGTCATAGACTTCGCGCCAGTCCCGGTCGATGGACACGGTGATGATGCGGGATTTGTAGATCGTCATATCTGCCTCCTTTCAACGAAGGCAGACTAGGCCGCGTTGGCGGTGGCGTATTGAACGAAACGGCCAGCTCAGGCGCCGAGCTGCCGCAGAACCGTCGCCGGCGAGAAGCCCGACAGGCGCCGCACCTCGCGCGTCAGATGCGCCTGGTCGGAATAGCCCGCCTCGAACGCCAGACCGGCCAAACGCGGCTCGGTGGACTGCCGCGCCAGGTTCAGGAACCGCTGGAAGCGGAGGATGCGGTCGAGCGTCTTCGGGCCATAGCCGAAAGCCTCCTGGCAGCGGCGGCGAAGCGTTCGCGGGCTGACGCCGAGCCGGTCGAGGATCACCGCCATGCCCGGACCGGCGGATTCGGTTTTCAGCGCGTTGAACGCAAATCCCGTGTCCGCAGGCGGCGGCTCGACATCCGGCGCAAGCCTGCAGAGTGCCGCTTGCATCGCCCGCATCCGCTCTATCGTCGAGGACGCCTCGCCAATTTTTTCGGCGATTTCGCGCGCAAGCGCTCCCCAGAAGTGGCTGAGCGCCACCCGGCCGCCGACGATTTCCGACATCGGCAGGCCGAGCCATCGGCTTGCCGCACCCGGTCGGAAGCGGGCGCCGATCACCGTAGAGCCAGGTGTCAGAATAGAGAGGGCAACGGCCACGTCGGGGCCCGCCACGACCAGATGGCCGTCGATCCAGGTGATGTCGACGCAGCCGTCGGGGACCACGGCCGACAGGCTCGCCGCGTCCGGGCGCAATGTATTGGACCAGGCACACTGGAAATGCCCTTCGAGTGCGGCCGCAGGATCGAACTCGCGGTACTCCCCGATTGCCCCGGAAAGGATTGGTGCCCGGGAAGGGACGGGTGTGTTGTCGGACGTCACGAGCCTCTCCTGTGAGGAACTTTAGGCATCGTACCCTTCGGTCCCCGAAATCTATTGCGCTGGCGGCGGGCTTCAACCCTGTCCTCTGTGCTCCAACCCTCGTTTGGGGCCTGCACTGTGAGCGGGCGTCTGCGGTGCAATGCGTCTTGACGACCGGGGCGCTGTTCGATTGGCAGCTTTCACCGGCTGCTGGAGATGTCGCCCTCGGTAGGCAGTTTGCCGTCTTTATCGCCATGGAGCCTTGACGCACGGGAACCATACACGTTAGGGCGTCCGGGCACGAACGATTGGCGACCAAGCAAGGAAATTCCAGCTGATGGAAATTTTTACCGCCGCCGGCCTCGCGGCCCTGCTCCAGGTCATTGCCATCGACCTTGTGCTTGCCGGCGACAATGCCATCGTCATCGGCCTTGCTGCGGCGGGCCTGCCGTCGGATCAGCGCAAGAAGGCGATTCTCGTCGGCATTGCGGCGGCCACCGTGCTTCGCATCTTCTTCGCTCTGATCACCCAGTGGCTTCTCACCATCGGCCCCATTCTCCTCATAGCCGGCGGCCTGCTGCTGCTTTGGGTGTGCTGGAAGATGTGGCGCGAGTTGCGTGTCAGCTACGAGCAGGAACATGACGCGACGGAAGCGTTGTCGAATGTCGATTATGACAAAAGCGGGACGATTGGCGGCAAGGGGCCGCGCAAGACCTTCGCTCAGGCAGCCTGGCAGATCGTCATTGCCGACGTTTCGATGTCTCTCGACAACGTCCTTGCAGTCGCCGGCGCGGCGATGGACCATCCGACGGTCCTGATCATCGGCTTGGCGCTGTCGATTGCGCTGATGGGCTTCGCCGCTTCGTTTGTCGCTCGCCTCCTGCATAAGTACCGCTGGATCGCCTATATCGGCCTGGTGATCATTTTCTATGTCGCCGTGAAGATGCTTCTGGATGGTGCTGTGCAGCAGTGGCCCGAACAGTTTGCGTTCCTGGCGCCCTGGTTCGGGCCGGGCGGCCATTGAAACCTGAGCAGTGCCGGTCTTAGCGTGCAGGCCCGCCCGAGGCGCCAAGCCATTCCTCGGTTTGCCTGATTGCGGAACTATGCTATTGCGCCGTGCGAATTGAGCTTCTGCGAAAGTTCAAAAGATCAACATGCATCGAGACTTCCGGGCCGGGCCTAAGGGTTTCCGGCCCGCGTCCATTGGAAACCGCAAATGTCTGCCCCTCGCGTCAGTTTCGTCAGCCTTGGATGCCCCAAAGCCCTCGTGGACTCGGAGCGCATCATCACGCGCCTGCGCGCCGAGGGCTATGAGATCGCGCGCAAGCATGACGGCGCCGATCTGGTCGTCGTCAACACCTGCGGCTTTCTCGATTCGGCTCGCGATGAATCGCTCAATGCCATCGGCTCCGCCCTTTCGGAGAACGGCAGGGTCATCGTCACCGGCTGTCTCGGCGCCGAACCGGACGTCATCCGCGAAAAACATCCCAACGTTCTCGCCATCACCGGTCCGCAGGCCTACGAGAGCGTGATGGCTGCGGTGCATGAGGCCGCGCCCCCGAGCCACGATCCCTATGTCGACCTTTTGCCGCCGCAAGGCGTCAAGCTCACGCCGCGCCACTATGCCTATCTCAAGATTTCGGAGGGCTGCAACAACCGCTGCACGTTCTGCATCATCCCGGCGTTGCGCGGCGATCTCGTTTCGCGGCCGGCGGCCGACGTGCTGCGCGAGGCCGAGAAACTGGCCAAGGCCGGCGTCAAGGAAATCCTGGTGATCTCGCAGGACACCAGCGCCTACGGCATCGACATCAAATACCAGACCAGCATGTTCGGCGATCGCGAAGTGCGAGCCAAATTCCTCGATCTGTCGGAGGAACTCGGCAAGCTCGGCGTCTGGGTACGCATGCACTACGTCTATCCCTACCCGCATGTCGCCGATGTCATCCCGCTGATGGCCGAAGGAACGATCCTTCCCTACCTCGACATTCCTTTCCAGCACGCCTCGCCGCGAGTGCTGAAGAACATGCGTCGGCCCGCCCATGGCGAAAAGACGCTCGACCGCATTCGCGGCTGGCGCGAAATCTGTCCGGATCTGGCGATCCGCTCCACCTTCATCGTCGGCTTCCCCGGCGAGACGGACGACGATTTCGAGATGCTGCTCGACTGGCTGGACGAAGCCAGGATCGACCGCGCCGGCTGCTTCAAATACGAGCCGGTCAGGGGCGCCCGCTCCAACGACCTCGGCCTCGAACAGGTACCGCAGGAGATCAAGGAGGCGCGCTGGCACCGTTTCATGCAGCGCCAGCAGAAGATCTCGGCAACGCAACTCGCCAGGAAGGTCGGCAAGCGTCTGCCAGTGCTGATCGACGAGGCGCATGGCACCTCGGCGAAGGGCCGCACCAGATACGACGCACCCGAAATCGACGGCTCGGTGCATATCCAGTCGCGGCGTCCGTTGCGCGCCGGCGATGTCGTCACCGTCAAGATCGACCGTGCCGACGCCTACGATCTTTACGGCTCAGCGGTCTGACCGCATCTCGCCCTACGGCGCCGCGTCCTTTCGGGCGGCAAAGGACGCCGCATAACATAACACCTGATTTTGCGCATGACCCTTCCCGAAATCGATCCCTATTTCGGGCTCTTGCTAAACGAAAGGGCGCCGCGCGGCGCCCTTCCTGTCAAGATTTTGGCCCATCTTGCGCTTACTGCGGCAGCTTGTCGTCGACGCCCTTGACGTAGAAGTTCATGCCGAGCAGCGTCGGGTCGTCGGCGACTTCGCCTTCCTTCAGCCACGGCGTGCCGTCCTGCTTGGCGATCGGGCCGGTGAACGGGTTCCATCCTTCGACGATCTTCTTCTCGGTGGCTTCCGCCATCGCCTTCACGTCGTCGGGCATGTTGGTGTAAGGGGCCATTTTAACGGCGCCGTCCTTGATGCCCAGCCAGACATTGCCGGGTTTCCATGTGCCGTCGAGCGCGGCCTTCACCCGGCCGATATAGTACGGGCCCCAATCGTCGACGATCGAGGTCAACTGCGCCTTGGGGGCGAACTTGATCATGTCCGAAGACTGGCCGAAGCCCTGCAGTCCGCGCTCTTCGGCGACTTGCAGGGCAGCGGTCGAGTCGGTGTGCTGGACGATGATGTCGGCGCCCTGGTCGAACAGAGCCTTGGCGGCATCGGCTTCCTTGCCCGGATCGAACCATGAATTGATCCAGACGATCTTCGCCTTGAAATCCGGCTTGATCGACTGGGCGCCGAGCATGAAGGAATTGATACCCATCACCACTTCGGGAATCGGGAACGAAACGATGTAGCCGGCGACGCCCGACTTCGATTGCTTGGCGGCGATCTGGCCGAGGATGTAGCGGCCTTCGTAGAAGCGTGCGTTGTAGATGCCGAGATTTTCTGATGTCTTGTAGCCGGTCGCGTGTTCGAACATCACGTCGGGGAATTTCTTGGCGACCTTCACTTCGGGGTCCATGAAGCCGAAGGACGTACCGAAAATGATCTTGCATCCTTCGCGCGCCAGGCGCTCGAAGGCACGATCGGCATCGGGACCCTCGGAGACGTTCTCCAGATAAGCGGTCTCGACCTTGTCGCCGAGCGCCTTCTCCACGTCCAGGCGGCCCTGGTCATGCTGGTACGAATAGCCGAAATCACCGATCGGGCCGGTATAGACCCAACAGGCTTTCAGCTTTTCCTGCGCTTCGGCGGTCGCCGCCAGCGACAATGCCGCCGCCGCGGTCATCAGCGCAATAAGCAGTTTTTTCATCGTGTTACCTCTCTGAGTTAAGCCTTGGAGCTTCCCGTTTGTCTTTTTATCGTCAGCGATCCGGAACGAATGGCTGCCCCAAGGAAGCCGGTGTGTTCATCATCGTCAAACGCTTGTTGCGCGAGATTAGAACGAGAACCACGATGGTTGCCAGATAGGGCAACGAAGAAAGCAGTTGCGAGGGAACCGGAATGCCGAAAGCCTGTGCATGAAGCTGGCCGATCCAGACCGCGCCGAAGATATAGGCGCCCGCCAGCACCCGCCATGGCCGCCATGATGCGAACACGACCAGCGCCAGCGCAATCCAGCCGCGCCCGGCGGTCATGTTCTCCACCCATTGCGGCGTATAGACCAGCGACAGGTGGCCCCCGGCAAGGCCCGCACAGGCGCCGCCGAAGATCACTGCCAGATAGCGGTAGCGGATGACCTTGATGCCAAGTGCATGGGCCGATGTGTGGCTGTCGCCGATCGAGCGCAGCGTCAGTCCGGTGCGGGTCTTGAACAGGAACCACATGACGGCGGCGGTCAATGCAATCGAGATGTAGAAGATCGGGTCCTGGCCGAACAGCAACCTGCCGACGATGGGCATCGCTGTCAGGCCGGGAATGTCGAGGTTTGGCAGCCTCGCGCCGGGCTGGCCGACAAAGCTGGTGCCCATCATGCCGGAAAGCCCCAGGCCGAGCAGTGTCAGCGACAGGCCGGTCGCAACCTGGTTGGTGGCCAGCGACAAGGTCATGACGGCGAACAGCAGTGAAAACACCGCACCCAGGGCGATCGCCGCCAACAACCCGATCCATGGCGATCCGGTGAGATAGCCGGCGCCGAAACCGCCGACCGCCCCCATGATCATCATGCCTTCGACGCCGAGATTGAGCACGCCGGAACGTTCGACCACCAGCTCGCCAATCGCCGCGATCAGCAAAGGCGTCGCCGCGGTTGCGATGGTCAAAAGAATGTTGACGGTGATGTCCATCAGCGGGCCTCCTCCAGCTTCGGCGCGGCTTCAAGCGTCGGCGCAGCCAGGCCGATCAGACGAATGCGGTAGTGAATGAGCGTGTCGCAGCCGAGCACGAAGAACAGGAGCATGCCCTGGAACACGCGCGCCACCTTGTCGGAGATGCCGAGCGCGCTTTGCACCGCCTCGCCGCCAAGATAAGTCAGCGCCAGCACCAGGCCCGCCGCGACAATGCCTAATGGATTGAGCCGGCCGAGGAACGCCACGATGATGGCGGCAAAGCCGTAGCCGGGCGAAATCACCGGCTGCAGCTGGCCGATGGCGCCGGAGACTTCCGAGATGCCGGCAAGTCCGGCCAGTGCCCCCGACAGCATGAAGGCGAAGAACACCATCCGGTGGATGCCGAAGCCGGCGAAGCGCCCTGCCCTGGGGCTTGAGCCGAGCACGCGGACCTCAAAGCCTTTCAGCATGCGGCTCATCAGGATCCAGACCAGCACCGCCGCGACCAGCGCGAACACGAAACCCCAATTGGCGCGGCCGGAGGCCGGCATCAATTCCGGCAATATCGCCGAGTCGTTGAACTGTATCGTCTGCGGGAAATTGAAACCCTTCGGATCGCGCCACGGCCCGCGCACCAGCCAGTCGAGGAACAGCTGCGCGACATAGACCAGCATCAGGCTGGTCAGGATCTCGTTGGTGTTGAAGCGCGCCTTGAGCAGGGCGGGAATGGCGGCGTAGGCGGCACCGCCGACCATGCCGAACAGCAGCATCAGCGGCAGCACCAGCGGCCCTTCAAACTGCGGAAACAGCACCGGAATGCTCGATCCGACGATGCCGCCCAGGATGAACTGGCCTTCCGCGCCGATGTTCCAGATGTTGGCTCTGTAGCAAACCGACAGGCCGACCCCGATCAGGATGAGCGGTGCCGCCTTGATCGCCAGCTCATGCAGCTGCCAGACCTGACTGACAGGCTCGAGGAAATAGATTTGGAACGCCTTCAAGGGATTGACGCCAAGCAGCGCGAACAGGATGGCGCCGGCAATGATCGTCAGCACGAATGCAATGAAGGGCGACAGCGCCGAGAACAGCATCGAGCGCTGCGGCCGTTTGACGAGTTCGAGGCGCATCATGACGTCTCCAGAGCGTGTTCGGCGTGGCCCGGCTCGGCCCCGCCCATCAGCAGTCCGATCTTTTCGAACGTCGCCTCGGCGATCGGCAAAGGCTTCGACAACTCGCCATTGTGCATCACCGCGATCGCGTCGGATATCTCGAACAATTCGTCGAGATCCTGGCTGATGACCAGCACTGCCGAGCCGCTGCGCGCCAATTCGATAAGCGTCTGCCTGATATGGGCGGCCGCACCGGCGTCGACGCCCCAGGTCGGCTGATTGACGACCATGACGCTTGGCCTGCGGTCGAGTTCGCGGCCGACGATGAATTTCTGCAGGTTGCCGCCTGAAAGCGCTGCCGCCTCCGGGTCCGCAGAGCTCTTGCGCACATCCATCGCCTTGATGATGCGTTGGGCAGCTGCATAGATCGCATCGCTTTTGACCATTCCGCCGGCGCCGACAAAAACCTTGCCGTCGGTGGCATGGCGCGACAGCAGCAGGTTTTCCGAAAGCTTCATGCGCGGTGCTGCACCGTGGCCGAGCCGCTCTTCCGGCACGAAGGCAGCGCCCATCAGCCGTCTGCCGGTGATGCTGAGGTGGCCGGCGTCCTTGCCGCGGATACGCACCGAGGCGGCATCCTGCTGCGGCACCTCACCGGAAACGGATTCGAAGAACTCGCCCTGGCCGTTGCCGGCGACGCCTGCAATGCCGATCACTTCGCCGGCGCGTACGGCCAGGTTGATGTTTCTGAGCGGGATCGAGAACGGCGTTGCGGGCTTGCGGCTGAGCGCGCGGATTTCAAGCAGCGGCTGCGCAGTCTCGATACCCTGGGCCGGCGCGCGCACCACGGCTTGCACGTCGTTGCCGACCATCATGCGCGCCAGCGATGCCGCGGTTTCCTTGCGCGGATTGCAATGGCCAACGACCTTGCCGTGGCGCAGCACGGTAGCGCGGTCGCAGATACGCTTGACCTCTTCCAGCCGGTGCGAAATGTAGAGGATGGACTTTCCTTCCGAGCGCAGCCGTTCGAGCGTCTCGAACAGCTTGTCGGCTTCCTGCGGCGTCAGCACCGAGGTCGGCTCGTCGAGGATGATGAGCTGCGGCGTCTGCAGCAGACAGCGGATGATCTCGATACGCTGGCGCTCACCGACCGAGAGGTCGCCGACCAGCGATTGCGGATCGAGCGGCAGGCCGTAGCTATAGGAAAGCGCCCTCGCCTTCGCGGCGATCGTGCTGATCGGCGAACCGTCGTCCAGCGACAGCGCGATGTTCTCGGCCGCCGTCAGTGCCTCGAACAGCGAAAAATGCTGGAACACCATGCCGATGCCAAGCTTCTTCGCAAAGCCGGGATTGGTGATCGTGACCGCCTGGCCGTTCCAGAAAATCTCGCCCGAATTGGGCTCCAGCGTTCCGAACAGCATTTTGACGAGCGTCGACTTGCCGGCGCCGTTCTCGCCGAGCAACGCATGGATTTCGCCTTTTGCGACGATGAGATCGATATGGTCGCACGCTGTCAGTGTGCCGAACGTCTTGGTAAGGCCACGAACCTCAAGCAGGTTGGCGTCGTCCTGATTTGCACTCACAGTGCCTCCCATCTGGTTTGCCAGATATGTTCTGTGTTCCCGCAGGCATGGTATGCGTGGCCTGCTGTCATCGCAAAGCGGCACCCGTCTTGAAAGAGCTTCAAGAATTTCAGCGGAAACCTAACGCATCGGCCGGAAAATCGAAATCGATTTTCGGAAAGCACGATGCGCAGATTCAAAATGTCAGAGCGTGCTTTTGTGCGTCCAAGTGGACGCAGGTCGCTCCAAGCGATGGCAAGGCTCAGGGGACAAAAATGGTTGTCCCGGTCGTCCTGCGGCCTTCGAGGTCGGAATGCGCCCTGCCGGCGTCCTGGAGCGCGTAGCGCTGATTGATCTTGATCTTGACCGCGCCGCTGAGCACGATTTCGAACAGCGCGGCGGCGGACGCCTCCAGGTCTTCGCGCCTGGCGTTGTAGACGAACAGTGTTGGACGGGTTGCAAACAGCGAACCTTTCTGCGCCAGCAAGGACATGCTGAACGGCGGGACCGGTCCCGACGATTGGCCGAAGCTGGCGAACATGCCGAGCGGCTTCAGGCAGTCGAGCGAAGCCGGAAAGGTGTCGTTGCCGACCGAATCATAGACGACGTCGCACTTCTTGCCGCCGGTGATGGCGAGGACGCCGGCGACGAAGTCCTGCTCGCGGTAGTTGATGACGTGGTCGAAGCCATGCGCCTTGGCGAGCTCGATCTTGTCGGCGGAGCTGGCGGTGCCGATCACGGTTGCGCCGAGATGCTTGGCCCATTGGCCGAGGATCAGCCCGACGCCGCCGGCCGCCGCGTGAAACAGGATCGTGTCGCCCGCCTTCACCTTGAAAGTACGGCGCAGCAGGTATTCCGCCGTCATCCCTTTCAGCATCATGGCCGCCGCCTGTTCGTCGCTGATACCGTCCGGCACCTTGACGACGCGATCGGCCGCGATCACGCGCTGCTCGGCATAGGCGCCAGTCGTCACGGCGTAGGCGATGCGATCGCCCGGCTTCAGCCAGTCGACGTCCGCGCCCACTTCCACCACCACCCCGGCCGCCTCGCCGCCGGGTATCAGCGGGAAACCGCCTGGCGGCGGGTAAAGGCCGGAGCGATGATAGACGTCGATGAAATTGAGGCCGATCGCCGTGTGCCTGACCAGGATTTGCCCCGAGCCGGGTTGGCCCGGATCGGCGTCCTCATAGGTCAGGACCTCCGGACCGCCATGGGCGTGGATGCGTATTGCTTTGGACATTGATGAGGCTCTCTTGGGACCAGACTCTATGGGATCAGGTTTTCTTGGCGCCGAGCGTTGGAAAGAGCTGCATGATACCGCCGATGCATGCGAGGTAAAGTCCGGTGACCGTGATGCCGATCTTGGTGAAGACACTCACCTGCTCGCCCAGGACGCCGATCTGGTCGTAGAAGGCGGCAAGAGCTGCTTGCGCCAGCGCCAGCGCTCCGAAAGCGCACCATAGCAGCGTCATGCCAAGGTTGATCGGCCGCAGCCGCGCCACCCGCACCGGGTGGATGAAATTGATCGGAACAAAGGTCAGGATGCCGGCCACCACGACCACGGCGAAGGAAACCCATTGTCCCGGCTCGATGACGAACAGCGTGAACACCACCATGTTCCAGACCACGGGAAACCCCTTGAAGAAATTCTCCTTGGTCTTCATCCCGGTGTCGGCATAGTAGATCGCGCTCGACACGACGATGATCGCCGCCGACAGGAACGACAGGCCCTCGCCCATGAAGCCGCGCTGGTAAAGCGCGAAGGCCGGTATCAGCACATAGGTGACGTAATCGATGATGTTGTCGAGGAGTTCGCCCGACCACGTTGGCAGGATTTCCTTGACCTCGAGCTTCCTTGCGATCGGCCCGTCGATGCCGTCGACGAACAGCGCCAGCCCCAGCCACCAGAACATCGCCGTCCAGCGCTGCTCGCTCGCCGCCACCAGCGACAGGAACGCCAGGAACGAGCCTGATGCGGTCAGCAGATGCACCGAAAACGCGCGCGCCTGCGGCCATGTGACTTTCTTCTTCGGCCTCGGAATCTTGTCGGCGATTTTCCTGGCCGTGATTTTTCCGGCCGTGATTTTTCTGGCCGTTGTTTTTTTGCTCACGGGCCCCGCCAGTCCAGCTTGCAGATTTCGGCCGAGCGGCCGGCAAAATTCCAGTTGCGGCCGAAGGCCCGCATCTTGCTCTTGTCGGACCTGGCGACGATGATTTCCGGTGCGATCCAGTACTCCGAATTGCTGATCACCGTATCCTTGTCGCGGTCCTTGCCGGAAATCGGCGTTACGGCTCCATCGATGATCTTCGGGATCTGGAAGATTCGGGTCCTGTCGCGCGTCTCATAGGTGATCGGCGCCTGCTCGACGCCGAGGAACTTTCCGACCAGGATGGAGAGCAGCGAGGTGGTCCCGCCAGCCTTGCCGGTGAAAATCCTGGTCAGCGCCTTTACCGCGTAGACTGAGGCGCGCTTGTCGATGAACAGTCCGGCGGTCCAGTTGCCGCGGCTCATATAGCCGGGGATTTCCATGACCAGCCCAAGATTGAGGCCGGAAAGCTCGACCTCGCCGAAATGGCCGGCGTCGATGCGGAACCCCGCCCAGGTCTGACAATAGCCCTCGGTCGGCGGATGACTGCCGAGAGAGAGCACGCAAGGACAAAAAACCGTGCAATTGCAGGAGAGCACCAACTCTCCTTTCATTGCCCAGCCTTGATCCGCCATAGAATTCTCTCCCTATGCCGAGACTACTAGCAGGGCGGTTGCCCAGACAAGCAGTATCGCACCGGCGACCCGGGTTGGCAGCCTGCCCGCCGTCTGTTTTTCGATCAAGGTGAACAGGCCGATCAACGCCAACCAGAACACGTTCATCACACCGACGGCGAACATCACCAGCATCAGCGCCCAGCAGCAGCCGAGGCACCAGACGCCCTGCTCCATGCCGAGCCGGAAAATGCGGCCGGGCCTCGCGCTCCAGTTCGAAAACAGGATCGAGAACGGGCTTTTGCATTTTGTCAGGCAGGCTTCCTTCAGGCCGCTGAACTGATAGAGGCCAGCAACCAGAAGCGCAGCCGCTCCTGTCGCTCCGACCACCGGATCGAGCATCTGCACAGATGAGGCGAAGGCGTGAACGATGAGCGTCAGCGCCGCAAACACTGCCGACGCAGCCAACCACACGCTGAGGTAACCGGCGACCAGGATCAGCGGATGGACGACCGCTTCGCCCTTGATCCGCGCGGTATCGGCAATCTCGCAATAGGTGCGGATCATCGGTGCCGCCGAAGGCAGCATGGTGGCGACCGCCATCAGGAACCACATGACGATGAGCGCTCCGGCCTGCGCGCCGACGCCGCCGTCGAGCGGCGCAGGTGCAAGACAAAGGCTGAAGAAGCGCTCGAGAAGATCCGGCAGCGGCAGCCCCGGCAGGTGCCTGAGCATCGTGTCGCCGGGTGCATCCACGCCCGGAACCCGGCTTTCGGCGCCACGTATGGCCATGGCGCCAAGCAGCAGCCATGCCAGGACGACGGCTGCGCCCAAAACGATGTTCACCGCCAGTCGAGGATTGCGCGAGACGCTCGCCGCTGCGCGGCCGAAACGGTCGAGATGACTGAAATCATGGTCTTCGGCGGTCATGGCAGTCGAATGGGCCGAATCGCCGCGTTGATCAAGCCGCATGATCTGATCTATATGCTCCTCAGGTCGGACCGACCGCCTCGCATCGCAACCGGGAAGCCGAATTGGACCGTCGGGAAACAGCACGGATACTGGTGGCCGGCAGTGGCCCGGCAGGGCTGATTGCAGCGCTTGGTTTCGCAGACGCCGGCTTTCCCGTGACGCTCGTCGGACCCGAGGCAAATGGCCAGGACGGCCGCACGACGGCCCTGATGAACCCGGCCCTGAAGATCCTCGAGCGGTTGGGCGTCCTCGATGCGGTGAGGTCCCAGGCCGCACCGCTGAGGGTGATGCGCATCGTCGATGCAACCAGCCGGCTGATCCGCAGCCCGGTGGTCATTTTCCGCGCCAGCGAAATCGGCGAGCAGCAGTTCGGGCTGAATTTACCCAATAGTGCGCTCAACCCCGCACTTGCCCGTGTTGTTGCCGCCCATTCCGGCATCGAATGGCGAAAAGCGATGGTGGAGACCTGGCGCCTGGACGGCGACCATGCGCATGCGATCCTGCCTGACGGCAGCGAGATCACGGCATCGCTGGCCGTCGCTGCCGATGGCCGTTTGTCGCCGGCCCGCGAGGCTGCCGGCATCTCGACGTCGGCGCGGTCCTATCCGCAGGCGGCATTGGTTCTCAATTTCGGCCACCGCAGCGACCACTCTTTCACGTCGACCGAGTTCCACACCGAGACCGGCCCGTTCACCCAGGTTCCCCTGCCCGGCAACCGGTCCAGCCTTGTCTGGGTGGTAGAGCCGGAAACGGCGAAGGAACTCGCCGCACTGGACGACGCGGCGCTTTCGATGCGCGTCGAACAGCGGATGCAATCGATGCTGGGCCGGGTTTCCGTCGAACCCGGCCGGCAGATCTACCAGCTTTCCGGCGTGACGCCGCGGTGCTTCGCGCGCAACCGGGTCGCACTTGTCGGCGAAGCCGCCCATGTGTTTCCGCCGATCGGCGCACAAGGTCTCAACCTTGGTATCAGGGATATCGATGATCTGATTGGAATTGCTTGCAAAAACAGGGATGACCCGGGCGCCGTCAAGGCCCTCGCAGCCTATGATTTCAAGCGCCGGCCCGACATCCTGGCGCGCAGCAATGCGGTCAACCTGCTCAACAAATCGCTGCTCTCGCAGATGCTGCCGGCACAGATGGCGCGCAGTGCTGGCCTTGGCGTGCTCGGCGGATTCGCGCCGCTCCGCGCCTTTTTCATGCGCGAGGGGCTGCGGCCCGGCAGTGGTTTTGCAGCGCTCGCCGGCGGCTTAAGGAAACAGATCCGGCGCTAGCACAGGGCGGGCTGGCCCGTAGTTGGCGTGGCGTCAAGCGTTCGGCATTGAAATCATGCGGCGTCTGCGTCAAATAGGTCAGGTATCAGCCATAAGTCGGGCTCGATTTTTTGAAGCGTAACGCGTAAATTCAAGGTCTTAGGGAGTCTTTGCGCATTCCAAGGACGCGGCACTCTAGGACTTAGTGGTGAGTACCATGATGAAAACAGCCAAATTTTCGATCGGACAGGTGGTCCGCCACCGGCTGTTTCCGTTCCGCGGCATCATTTTCGATGTCGACCCGCAATTCGCCAACACCGACGAATGGTACGAGGCGATCCCGGCGGATGTGCGGCCGCGCAAGGACCAGCCCTTCTACCACTTGCTCGCCGAGAATTCGGAAACGGAATACATCGCCTATGTGTCTGAGCAGAACCTGCTCGAGGACCGGTCTGGTGAACCGGTGCGGCATCCGGAGATCGGCGAGATGTTCGACAAGAGGCCGGACGGACGCTACGAGCCGAGACGCCAGTCAAGACATTGAGCTGACGAAAATCGCGGGGACCTGACGCGATTGCGGGCCTAGAAATGGCCGGACGGAACAAAAAAGCGGGGCATGACCCCGCTTTTTGTTGGCTTGAGAAATTGTCTTGTTTGCTCAGGAATCAGTTGGCGGTCTTCGCCTTGTCCTGTTCTTCCTTGAGCTTCTTGGCGAAGTCCTGGTTGTTCTTGGCAACGAAATCCTGAAGCTTCTTCTGCCGATCCTCGATGTCCGACTGCTGCAGCGGCGGCCCGTCGAAGGCGCCGCTGAAGCCGGTCAGAGCGACCTTGATCGGGTTCGGCTGGTTCTGGAAATTGACTGAGGTCAGCGTCAGGTTCGAACCCTTCTTGAAGGAACTGATGAGCTGATCGGTCAGCGGCACTTCCGCCACGCAGCGGTCGGGGAAGCAGATCACATAGTCGAGCTTCTGCGCCTTCGCGGTGTCGATCTGGAGGCCAATGCCGGGAGGAATCAGGCGACCGCTCGGAACCGTCACCTGGAACACCTTGCGGTTTACCTTGCCCTTCAATTCGATCAGGCTGACGCCGGTGACGAGCTGGCCGTTGCCGGCGGTGGTGATGTTCTGGACATTGCAGATGTCGACGTCTTCCTGCTTGGTGCAGGCTTTGAACCAGCCCTGCGGAATCTGCTGTTGCTGCTGCGCAAGAGCAGCGGGAAGCTGTGCGCCCAAAAAGCCGACCACGCCAGCGGCCATGACCGACAGGCGGTACGCGTTGCTGTTCAGGCTCGTCATATCGTGCACTTCCTCTCAAATGATCCCGGGACCGGCTTCTTCGCGCCGTGTGGTCCAGCTAACTGTTGTCGAAATGAGGCAACAGAATGACTTCGAACGGCGTGTTACACTGCAAGCGGTGCCGAATCCAGCCCGATGCCCGCAATTCTTGAGCTGGCGATTAGCCGGGAGGCGGTCGGCTCATGTTAGGGTGCGCTCCGAATCATCAAGCCGACCCGGTAAGGAGACGGTCATGGGCCGCGTTCTTGTTTGGCTGATCGCCGCGATTATCACCCTTTCGCCCCAGCCGGCCTTGTCGGAGCCGAAACACGCGATCGCCATGCAGGGCGAGCCGGCGCTGCCGGCCGACTATGCGCATTTCAACTACGTCAATCCCGATGCGCCGAAGGGCGGCAGCATCACCTATTGCGTCGTTGGCAGCTTCGACAATCTCAACCCGTTCATCCTGAAGAGCCTGCGCACGACGGCACGCGGCATGATCGACAGGATTTTCGGCAATCTCGTCTTCGAGCCGTTGATGCAGCGCAACGACGATGAGGCCTTCAGTCTTTACGGCCTGCTTGCCGACACTGCCGACATTGATCCGGAGCGCAAGAGCATCGAATTCCACCTCGATCCGAGGGCCAAATGGTCTGATGGTCAACCGGTGACTGCGGAAGACGTGCTGTTCACCTACGACGTCTTTACCGAGAAAGGCCGGCCACCCTACAGCGCCCGCATGAGCATGGTCGCCAAACTGGAAAAGACCGGCGACCGCAGCGTGCGCTTTAGATTCAACGACAAGGCTAATCGCGAGACTCCGTTGGTTATCGCGATGACGCCGATCGTGCCGAAGCACGCTTTCGACAAGGCGACCTTCGACAGGACCACGCTGAAACCGGTGATCGGCAGCGGCCCCTACACCGTGGCGCATGTGGCGCCTGGCCAGCGCATCGTGTTCAAGCGCAACCCGAATTATTGGGGCAAGGACATCCCCGCCAAGCGCGGTTTCGACAATTACGACCAGATCACCATCGAATATTTCCTCAACGCCAACGCCAAGCTGGAAGCTTTTAAGAAAGGCATCTGCGCCATCGCTGACGACAGCGATCCGGTCAAGCGCGAGCGAGATCTCGACTTCCCGGCCTTCCACAAGGGCGACGTGATCGCCGAAACGTTCGACACCGGCATCCCGCCAGTGGTGACGGGGTTCCTGTTCAACACGCGGCTGCAGAAGTTTTCCAATCCGGTGGTTCGACGCGCGCTCGGCATGCTCTACGACTTCGAATGGGCCAACAAGAACTTGTTTGGCGGCAAGTACATGCGCACCATGAGCTATTGGCAGAATTCCGAGTTGTCGGCACTCGGCCATCCGGCCGACGACAGGGAAAAGGCGCTCCTGGCGCCCTACCCGGGTCGTGTGCCAGCCGATGTCATGGACGGCACCTGGCGGCCACCTGTCACCGACGGCTCGGGCCAGGACCGCAAGGTGCTGAAAGCCGCCTTCGACATATTCAAGGGCGCGGGCTATGCCTTGCAGGATGGAGTGATGCTCGATCCCGAGGAGAAACCCTTCGGCTTCGAGATCCTGACCGCCTCCCAGAACGAGGAGCGCCTTGCCGCCATCTACCAGCGCACGCTTGCGAAGATCGGCATCGATGTCACCATCCGCAGCCTTGACGGCGACCAGATCCAGTCACGTAAGCAACGTTTCAATTTCGAGGTGCTGATCGGCGCCAGCGGCTTCGAGAACTCGCTGTCGCCGGGCATCGAGCAGTTCGGGCGCTGGGGATCGGCTGCCGCCAATGCCGAAGGGTCGTTCAACCTTGCCGGCGTCGCCGATCCGGCGATTGATGCAGCACTTGAGGCGATTGTCGACGCCCGCAGCCGCGAAGATTATGTTGCCGCCGTCCGGGTCCTCGACAGGTTGTTGATCTCCGGCCACTACATGGTTCCGATGCAGCACAACACGCAGCAATGGCTCGCCTACTGGAGCTATCTGGAACATCCGCGAAAGACCCCCATATCCGGTTATCGACTGCCGACATGGTGGCGCAAGCCGAAGTGACCTCTTCGGAACAGGAGATCAAGATGAGCGACGAGAAGTCGATTACCGTCGATGTGGTCTCCGACGTCGTCTGCCCCTGGTGCTTCATCGGCCAGAAGCGGCTCGACAAGGCGATCGCCGCGGCAAACGAGGTCAAGGTGCATATTCGCTGGCGGCCGTTCCAGCTCGACCCAACCATCCCGCCCGAAGGCAAGGATCGCCGCGAATACATGATGGCCAAGTTCGGCAGCGACGAACGCGTCAGCGAGATCCACGCCCGCATCGAGCCATTGGGCGAAGCCGAGGGCATCAACTTCGCCTTCGCCGCCATAAAGGTCGCGCCCAACACGCTGGACGCGCACCGCGTCATCCGCTGGGCTGGTGCCGCCGGCGAGGTCATGCAGAACCGGCTGGTGCGACGTCTGTTCCAGTTGAATTTCGAGGAAGGCGCCAATCTCGGCGATCATGTCGTGCTGATCAACGCCGCCCGCGAGGCCGGCATGGATGCGTCCGTCGTCGAGACGCTTTTGCCGACGGACGCCGATGTCGAGGCGGTGCGCACCGAAATCGCCACCGCATCGAGCATGGGTATCACGGGAGTGCCGTGCTTTCTGCTTGAGGGCAAGTATGCGGTGATGGGCGCGCAAGACGTTGACACGCTCACCGACGCCATTCGCCAGGTTGCGGCGGCGAAGGCGCGGGGCGAGTTGGAGAAAGCGAACTGATGGACGTCCTTCCATAGGCGCCTTTGGCGACATTGCCAAAGCAGCCACGCCCTCCGGGCCAACGCCCTCCGGTCACTTTCCGGCTGCCGCCAGGTCGATATGGCAACAAGGATGACGGCGCGCTTTGCGTCGATTCGTCTTCCGCAGCATAAAAATCGGCCGATCGATCACGCTCTTCCCATAACAAAACTGTGCAAAAAGCTTTCCCTTGGGGAAGATGCTGACGCTTGCACACGTGAATCAGCAACTCATTGATATTAGACGGATAATCTGCGTCGAGGGCGACCTCGCAAGGCGTTGCCGCTGTTGCTTAATGGCAACGGCCAGGGGTTCATCCTCCACAAGCCCGAGAAAAGATAATTGAAAATGATCAATTGGTGTTACTGTCTGTAACAAAACTAAAAGAGGGTTGGGCGGGATTGTGATTCGGGTCGGTAGACCAGGGCGACATTCAATATCGGAAAAATGGCTCCGCGGTGCCGCAAGGCCGCCGCTCCTGACACCAGTTTCCTCGATGCGCAGCTTCTGGGGACTGATGCGGGCCTACTGGTTCTCGGACCGCTGGGTGGAGGCCTGGACGCTGACGCTGGTCATCGCCCTGTTTACCGCGCTCTCCAGCAAGGCTGGCGTCTGGTTCGCCGAAGCATCCGGGGAACTGGTCAACTCGATTGCCTTCTACCACGATGCCGCGAACACCACGCCGCTCGCATCCCTGCTCACCAACGCCGGCGTGCTCATCCTTCTGGTCGTGCTCAAGGACGCGGGCTTTACCGGCATCCGCACTTTTGTTTCCGCGACGCTGCATCGCAAATGGCGCGCTTGGCTGGACAGCCGTTTCAACGCAGCGCTTCTCGACACCAATCACACGCATTTCCATGCTCAGCACGGTTCCTCCGGCGCTGCTGCCCCCGACAACATCGACCAGCGTGTCCAGGAATCGATCAAGGACATGACCGGCGGAGCCATCGGCCTCGCCATCGGGGTGATGGCTGTCGCCACATCGCTTTATTTCGTCGGCCGGAAACTGCTTGAAACCTCGGCAGAGGTGAAAGGGCTGGAGTTCCTCGGCAGCTATGGCAGCGCGGTCTTGGCTTTCCTGGCGGTCGCCATTTACGTGCCGCTGAACACCTGGATCGCGGTGAAGCTCGGCAGGTTGCTGGAACGGATCAACATCCGGATGCAGCAATCCGAAGGCAGTTATCGCGGCGAGCTGACCACGTTCCTGCGCCGCAGTTTCCATGTCGCCGCCTCTCAGGGCGAGAATGTGCAAAAGACGATGCACGAACGGCTTTATGTCGACATCGACCGCACCTGGGCAAGGCTGAACATCGTCCACACCAGCTATCGTTCTTTCGAGCTGGTCTACACTTTCATCGGCGCCCGCATTGTCGCCTATGCGCCGGGCCTGGTGCCCTATATCCACAACCGTTTCGACCTCAAGGGCTACATAACGGGCTCCGAGATGGTCAACTCACTCATCAATCAATGTTCGTGGTTCATCCATGTCATGCCTTCCATTGCGGCGCTGCGCGCCAACAGCCTACGCGTGACCGAACTCGCCAACGCGATCGAAAACGTCCAACACCCGCAGGAATTCTACAGTCTCACCGGCTGTTCCGATTTCCGCTACGACCGTCAGAACCCGGTTTTCGGCTTGACCATCCAGAAACTCGAGCTGGCCCACCAGGGCGAGGACGCCACCCCCTTCCTGAGTGCTGCGAATTTGCGCTTCCGGCGTGGCGAGTGGACGTTCCTGAAGGGCGAATCCGGCTGCGGCAAGACATCGCTGATCAAGGCGATCAACGGCCTGTGGCCCTATGGCCGCGGCTCCATCGTCTTCCCGGAAGGGGTCGAAAGTTTCTATGCCGCCCAGGAGGTCAAGCTGCAGCAGGTCTCGCTGAAGCAACTGGTCTGCCTGCCCGGTTCAGAGCGCGATCACACCGACACGCAGGTTGCATCGGCTCTGCACAAAGCCGGCCTTGGCGATTTCATCGAACACATGACCGATGAAAGCCGTGACGGAATGAGCTGGGACCAGGTGCTTTCGGGCGGCCAGAAACAGAAGCTGGTTGTCGCTCGTATCGTGCTGCAGCAGCCGGGGCTGCTGTTCCTCGACGAAGCGACCGGGGCGCTCGATCCGGAAGGGAAGATTGCCTTCCATCAAGCGATCAAGGACAATTGTCCAGATGTCATGGTGATCTCGATCATGCACGAGGCCGTGCCGCCAAGGTCGCTTTCAGGCGCCGAATTCTACCACAGCATCGTTGCCATCGCGGACGGCGTCGCGACCAAAAAGCCGCTGGCGCCGAGCCTGCCGGTCGAGCTCACCACCATTCTCGCGCACCCCAGGCCAGTCGAGGAAACAAGGCCGGTCGAGGAAAGATGGCTGCGCTTCCCTCGCCGCATCAGGCAGAAATAGCGGCGAACAGAATATCGTTGCACAGTGTCGCATCGGATTGGTGATCTGCGGTCGAGTGGCGCTGCACCATTGCCTTGGTGCATAGATGCACCATTGGTGACGATACGGGCAAAACGTCAGGCGCGCTCGCCGTCCCTCACCCGGTAGGTCGGCTTGTACATGGTGACGAGTTCTTCCGCCGCAGTCGGGTGCACGGCCATCGTGCGATCGAAGTCATCCTTGGTCAGCCCGGCCTTCAGCGGAATGCCGAGAAGCTGTGCCATCTCGCCGGCATCAGGCCCGAGGATATGGGCGCCGAGCACCTTTTTCGAGGCGCCGTCGACCACCAGCTTCATCAGCATCTTTTCGTCGCGGCCCGACAGCGTGTTGCGCATCGGCCGGAAGCTGGCGCGGTAGACCTCAACGTCGGAAAAACGCTTTATGGCCTCGTCTTCCGACAGGCCGACCGTGCCGATCTCGGGCTGCGAGAACACCGCGGTGGCGATCGTTTCATGGTCGGGCGAGGTCGGGTTGTCCTTGAAGGCGGTCTCGACGAAACACATCGCCTCATGGATCGCCACCGGCGTCAGTTGCACGCGGTTGGTGACGTCGCCGATCGCCCAGATGTTGTCGATGCTGGTGCGCGAATATTGGTCCACATGGATAGCGCCGGTCCTGGTTATCTCGATGCCGACGCCCTCAATCCCCATGTTTTCGGTATTGGGCAGACGGCCGATGGCGAGCATGACCTGATCGACCGTCAGCACCTTGCCACCGGTGACGACAGCGTCGAGGCGCCCGTCGGGACGCTTCCTGACCCATTCGGACACGGCATGGCAGAGGATTTTTATCCCCTTCTTTTCCATCGTCTCGTGCAGCATGCGCCTGAGATCCATGTCGAAGCGAGAGAGGATCTCCTTGCCGCGATAGACCAGCGTTGTGTCGACGCCGAGGCCGTGAAAGATGTTGGCGAATTCGACGGCAATATAGCCGCCGCCCTCGATCATGATCGCGTCAGGCAATTCCTTGAGATCGAAGGCCTCGTTGGAAAAGATACAATGCTCATGGCCGGGCAGAGCCGGGTGCGGTGCCGGGCGGCCGCCGGTGGCGATGAGAATCTGGTCGGCGGTGACGGTGCGGTCCTCGCCGAGAAGATGCACCGCATGCGGATCGACCAGCATGGCGCGTGACTGAAACGTCTCGCCGCCGGCGCCTTGGACATTTTTCCTGTAGATAGCTTCCAGCCGGCTGATCTCGCGATCCTTGTTGGCAACCAGTGTCTGCCAGTCGAAGCTCGCCTGCGGCACGGTCCAGCCGTAACCGGCGGCGTCGGCAAAGTGCTCGGGAAATTGCGAGGCATAGACATAGAGCTTTTTCGGCACGCAGCCGCGGATGACGCAGGTGCCGCCATAGCGGTATTCCTCGGCGATGCCGACGCGCTTGCCGAGTGCCGCCGCCACGCGCGCCGCCCTCACCCCGCCGGAGCCGCCGCCGATGACGAAAAGATCGTAGTCATAGACGGCCATGGCGCGGCTCCTTGCCCTTCAAAATGTCTGAGACAGGTAGGCTGCAAACCGCCAAAAGAAAAGCCCGGACGCCGCGCATCCTGTCGGACGCGCAACGGAGGCGGGCTTTCCGGTCCAGCAGCGATGACGCCGCCGGAAACAGGCTCAGTTCTTCGGTGCTTCCGGCTGCGTGCCATCAGCAGGAGCCGCGGCATTTGACGGTGCTGTGGCCTTTGCCGCCGCGGCCAGCGTTTCGCCGACCTGCTGGGCGAGGTCGCGAGCGAGGCCGTTCTGCCATATCTCGGCGGCCTTGAGCAGCTCACGCGTCACGGCCTGGCCGCTGTCGAGCAGTTTCTTGCCGGTATCGGAATTGTAGAAAGCGGCGATTTCGGTAAGCTCTTTTTCGGAAAATACCTTGGCATAGGCCAGGGCCGCTTCCTTCTCGAGATCGGCGCGGCGCGAGGCCAGCGCCAGAGCCTTTTCGCTAACCGTTCTGCCGATCAGCTCCTGCATGTCCGGGTTCTTTTGGATAAGCTGCTGCTGAAGCGCGGCGGCGGCCTGCGGCAGGATGTTGTCGAACGGGTCCGTCGCGTCGATCGCCGCGACTGCGGCGCGGGCTGCCTTAAGATGCCCTTCGCTGACGTCCTGCGAGAACGCCGGCGATGAAAACGCAAAGACGGCTGAAGCTGCCAGAATTGCAGAAAAACGGCGAACCCGGTTATGCAACATCATGATCGATAGAACTCCCTGGTTTTCGGGCGGCATGGACGGTTTGGACGCCGTCGCCGGCTATGATGGCCGCTGATGCCAGCCCGATGAAAAGACCATGCTCGACCACGCCCGGAATGGCATGGAGAGCATTCGAAAGCGCTCTTGTATCCGGAATGCGGCCAAAAGATGCATCGAGGATAAAATGGCCGCCGTCTGTAACAAAAGGCTGGCTTCCCGTCATCCTCAATGTGACGGGGCCGGAAAGGCCGAGCCTTCCGGCTGCCGCGGCGACGGCGATTTCCGTGGCACGCAGGCCGAACGGGTTGACCTCGATCGGCAGTGGAAAACGGCCGAGCGTCTCGACCATCTTCGAACGGTCGGCGATGACGATCATGCGGGCGGAAGCCGCCGCCACGATCTTTTCGCGAAGCAGCGCACCGCCGCCGCCCTTGATCAATGTCAGCTCCGGATCGATCTCGTCGGCGCCGTCGATGGTAAGGTCGAGCTCGGGCGTTTCTTCCAGCGTCGACAGTGGCACGCCAAGCTCGCCGCAGAGGATAGCGGTGCGCTCCGAGGTCGGCACGCCGATAATGGTAAGGCCGGTGGCGACCTTTTCGGCGAGCAGCCGCACGAACTCGTCGGCCGTCGAGCCGGTGCCGATGCCAAGCCGCATGCCATCGCTGACATGGGCAAGTGCCGCCCGCGCGGCCTCGACCTTCAGTTGCCTCGCATCCATGCTTTGCCCCGGATTTCGCTTGTTTCGGCGCTCCTAGCATCTTTGCCCGTCCGGTCAAAGACTTTGCCCTGTGGATTGACGCCCTGTGGATTGAGTTGGCACGGCTTGCCTGGATGGGCTGCAGCGGCTATCGCCTGCGGGCAGCGCAATCGTCACAGGACATGCCATGACCCGACCGATCATCGTGTTCGACCTCGACGGGACGCTGGTCGACACAGCGCCGGACCTGCTCGACAGCCTCAACCACAGCCTTGCCGCCAGCGAACTCGCAGCCGTCGACGAGGCCGGCTTCAAGCGCTTCGTCGGCCATGGCGGCCGGGTGATGATCGAGCGCGCGCACGCAGCGCAGCAGAGATCGCTGGTGGTAGAGGAACACGACCGATTGCTAAAGCTGTTCCTCGATCACTACACCGACAACATCCCGGGCAAATCGCTCCCCTACCCCGGCGTCGTCGAGACGATCGCGCGATTCGAGGCGGCTGGCTATCTCCTGGCCGTCTGCACGAACAAATACGAAGCCAACTCGGTGGCGCTGATCGAGGCGCTCGGCCTGGCGAAGCATTTCGCGGCGATTTGCGGTCAGGACACGTTTGCGTTCCGCAAGCCCGACCCGCGCCATCTGACCGAAACCATCGTGCTCGCCGGCGGCGATCCGCACCGCGCGCTGATGGTCGGTGATTCGCAGACCGACATCGATACGGCGAAGGCGGCCGGCATTCCCGTGGTGGCGGTGGATTTCGGCTACACCGACCGCCATGTGCGCGAATTCGAACCGTCGGCGGTGATCTCGCATTTCGATGCGCTGACGCTTGGTCTGGCCGAACGCCTGATTGCCGCTGCCGGGCACTGAGCGCGACGGCGACCGGACCGCTCCCGGCGTGGTTGCATTCGGTCTTCGTCGGAACGCCAGCACATCGCCTTGACTTCCCCGGCCGGCCTCCCTTATATCGCGGCGCGCTTGGCCTTCGGGCAACGAGCGGGCGATTAGCTCAGCGGGAGAGCACACCCTTCACACGGGTGGGGTCGCAGGTTCAATCCCTGCATCGCCCACCAATACCCGCTTCCGGTACAAAGCTACCATCCGCTTCGGAGCCGCCTACGCTTCGCACTTCCGCCTCATCGCCAGGTTTGCCATGACTTGGTCATACGACTCGCCAGGCAGCCGGGGACACATCCCAAGGCGCTCGTTACCCTTGGAATCGCTCAAGCTGCACATTGAACGCGGCCGGGAGAAAGTTGACGGACGATAAAATCGTCCTAGGTGAACTGCTATCTCAGTGGCCCGGGAACTGACGAGGGGAAATCGCCGTCGACCTCCTGCTCCGACCAGGTGAAACTGCGCAATTGCAAATGCGTCCGGCTTCCGCGAACATTGCTGGGCCCCATCAAGGGCCCGTAGCGGCCGACCCGAAACTGAGCGCTGGCTTCCCGGCCCGCTGTCTTGGCGGCCTCGCCTTGGATCCAGCCAGCGTCCTTAAGTCAAAAGGGAGGAATATCAGATGAAACTGACAAAACACCTCACCGGTGTGGTGATCGCGTCGACCTGTCTGTGTGCACCCGCGCTGGCGCAGACCAAGTTGACCATGTGGTATCACGGCGCCGGCAATGAGGTGGAGTCGCGAATCCTCAACCAGATCATTTCCGACTTCAACACCAGCCAGTCCGACTGGACGGTGACCATCGAGAGCTTCCCCGAGAAGAGCTACAACGATTCCGTCGCGGCGGCGGCCCTGGCGGGCAACCTGCCCGACATCCTGGATGTGGACGGGCCGGTCATGCCCAATTGGGCCTGGGCCGGCTATCTGCAGCCGCTGCCGATCGACGAGAGCGAGTTCGCCGACTTCCTGCCCGGCACCAAGGGCGTGTGGGACGGCAAGCTCTATTCGGTCGGTCTGTGGGATGCGGCGGTGGCGCTTTTTGCACGCCAATCGACGCTGGACGAGCTGGGCTTGCGCACCCCGACCCTCGACAAGCCCTGGTCGAGAGAGGAATTCATGGCTGCGCTCGAGGCCGCCAAGGCATCCGGCAAGTTTGAATTTGCCCTTGATCTCGGCATGAACGACCAGGCCGAGTGGTATTCCTACGCCTTCTCGCCGTTCCTGCAGAGCTTCGGCGGAGACATTGTCGACCGTTCGATCTACAAGACCGCGGAAGGCGCGCTGAACGGCGAGGCTGCGCAGGCCTTTGGCAAGTGGTGGCAATCATTGTTCAGCGGAGGCTATGCGCCTGGCACCAGCGAGGACCCGGCCGATCAGCAGACCGGTTTCATCGGCGGCAAGTTCGCCTTCCAGTGGAACGGCAACTGGCGCGCGGTGGCGACGATGGAAGCCGTGGATGACGTTGTCTTCCTTCCAGCCCCCGATTTCGGCGCCGGCAACAAGATCGGCGCGGGATCCTGGCAATTCGGCGTGTCGGCCAAGTCAAAGCATCCGGAAGGCGCTGCCGAGTTCATCAAGTTCGCCGCGCAGGACAAATACCTGGCCGCCTTCTCCGACGGCATCGGCCTGATCCCGCCGACGCCATCGGCGGCGCAGATGACGAAGAACTACAAGGATGGCGGCCCGCTCGCGGTGTTCTTCGACCTCTCCAAGGCACAAGCCCTGGTGCGCCCGGTCACCCCGGGCTACGTGGTCCAGGCCAAGGTCTTCACCAAGGCACTGGCCGATATCGCCAATGGCGCCGACGTGGCCGACACGCTTGACGCGGCGGTCGACGAGATCGACGCCGACATCGAAAGCAATGGTGGCTACGGTCACCGCTAGTTCTGTCGCGCCGGGGTCCTCGCCAGCCGCGGACTCCACCCTCTCTGGCTTGCTGGGCGGATACCGCGAATGGCGTCGAAACTGACCCTGTCGAACCGGGCGGGCTGGACATTCGTCCTGCCGGGCTTCGCACTCATCTTCACATTCATCGTGCTGCCGTTTTTCTTCGCGATCGGGCTGTCATTGACAAATCAGCGGCTGCTGTCACCAAACCCCACCCAGTTCGTCGGGTTGGAAAACTATCGGCAGCTCCTCGGCCTTGCGGTGGTGACCCTCGAGCCAGAGCGCAACGATGCTGGCGAAATGATCCGAAACGAGGCCGGCGAAATCCAGTATCCCCGCCTGCGCGAGATCACCCGTAGCGACGACTATCCTCAGTATCGCGGCATGCGCGAGTGGTTTCGCTGGCAGTCCGGCGAGAACGTCATGGTCGTCATCGCCAACGACGTTGTGTTCATGAAGGCGCTGGTAAACACCTTCCTGTTCGTTTTGGTCGTGGCGCCGGTACAGGGCAGCCTCGCGCTGATGCTTGCTTTGCTGATCAACCACAAGGTCAGGGGCATCAACCTGTTCCGGACCATCTACTTCATGCCGGTGGTGGTCTCCATCGTCGTGGTCTCGCTCCTCTGGCGGTTCATCTATGACGGCCAGAACGGGCTGTTGAACAGCATCCTCCAGGCCCTCACCTTCGGCCTCTTCCAGCCCGTCGACTGGCTCGGCAATCCCTCGACGGCGCTGTCCGCAGTCATGGCCATGTCGATCTGGCAGGCCGTCGGCTTCCACATGGTCATCTGGCTAGCGGGGTTGCAGACGATCAGCCCCACGCTCTACGAGGCCGCCGCCATCGAGGGGGCTTCGAGATGGCAGACCTTCCGCTATGTCACCTGGCCGGGCCTGCGCAACACCGCCGTGCTTGTCCTTGTCGTGATCACCATGCAGGGCTTCGCGCTTTTCGCCCAGATCGACGTGATGACCAATGGCGGTCCGCTCGACAGCACCCAGACCCTCGTCTTCCAGGCGGTCGAGCGCGGCTACGGCAAGCAGGACATCTCCGGCGGCTCGACCATCTCGGTCATCCTGTTCGCGATCGTGCTGGCGATCTCACTCATCCAGCGCTGGCTGACACGGGAGCGTTAGGATGGCCTTCGATCCCGACAATTACGGCCTCAGGCTGTTCGTCCGCTATCTGGTGCTGTGCTTGATCGCGCTGATCTTCGTCTTTCCGCTCGTGTTCATGATCAACTCGAGCTTCAAGCCGGACAGTCAGCTTCTCGCGGACACTTCCAGCCTGCGTGCATTCCTGCCCGTCGGGGACATCAGCCTCAACAACTATTTCGGTGCGTTTCGGCGGGCGCCTGTCGGCCTGTTCGTCCTAAACTCGGTTCTGGTCACCGGGGTGACCGTCCTTCTCTCGCTGCTGATCTGTTCGCTGGCCGCGTTCTCCTTTGCTTTCCTGCGGTGGAAGGGGCGCGATGTCCTGCTCTCGATCGTCATCGCGACGCTGATCATCCCTTTCGAGACCATCGCTATCCCGCTCCTGCTCCTGGTCTCGAAACTGCCCTGGATCGGGCTTGATGGGCTGCATTGGGGCTGGCTCAATACCTACCGGGTGCAGATCATCCCGTGGATCGCCGACGGACTGACGATCTTCCTGTTCGTGCAGTATTTCAAAGGGCTGCCGGGCGAACTGATTGAGGCAAGCCGGGTGGAGGGCGCGAATTGGTGGCAGGTCTACTATCGCGTCGTCATGCCGCTTTCAGGGCCGGTACTGGCGACTGCCGCCATCCTGAAATTCCTCGTCATGTACAACCAATATCTCTGGCCGCTGATCGTGGTGCAGCAGGAAGGCTATCGCCCGGTCATGGTCGGCCTCGGCTACTTCTTTCAACTCAACGTCGCCTGGGGCGAAGTCATGGCTTATCTCACCCTTATCACCGTCCCGGTGCTGGTCTTCTACCTGTTGCTGCAGCGCGCCTTCATCGCGTCGATCGCCTCGACCGGCGTGAAGGGCTGACTGCATGGCTCTCGCGCTCAAACGCAGTGGATCTGGGACGGCCGGTCAGCCCCATTCCTCAAGGCCGACCAATCGATCGGAGACCCCGAATTGCCGCACATGAATCAGAAAACGGGAGCCATCGCTCATGGCTGAGGTCTCACTCAAGGGCGTCAAGAAATCCTTCGGTCGCGTCGAAATCATCAAAGGCGTCGATATCCACATCAACGACGGCGAGTTCGTCGTCTTTGTTGGACCGTCGGGCTGCGGGAAGTCCACGTTGCTGCGCATGATCGCCGGACTCGAGGACATAACCGAAGGCACCCTCGAGATCGGAGGCCGGGTGGTCAACCAGCTGCAGCCCAAGCAACGCGGTGTTGCGATGGTGTTCCAGAGCTATGCCATCTTTCCGCACATGACCGTGCGCGAGAACATCGCGTTCGGCCTTACGATCGCGGGCGCTTCCAGGCAGGAAAAGCAGCAGAAGGTGGCCGAGGCCGCACGCATCCTGCAAATGGAACATTTGCTCGACCGCCGGCCAAGTCAGCTTTCGGGCGGCCAGCGCCAGCGCGTCGCCATCGGGCGCGCAATCACCCGGAAACCGGCCGTATTCCTGTTTGACGAGCCGCTCTCCAACCTCGACGCCGCACTGCGCATGGACATGCGCATGGAAATCGGCCGGCTGCGCAGGCAACTGGGCACAACGATGATCTATGTCACCCACGACCAGGTCGAGGCGATGACGCTGGCTGACAGGATCGTCGTGCTGAAGGACGGTCAAGTCATGCAGATCGGAGCGCCGATGGAGCTCTATCACGAGCCGGCCAACAGGTTCGTAGCCGGCTTTCTGGGAGCCCCGTCGATGAATTTCCTGAACGTCGACGTCCTCGCCCTCGATGGCGAAGCGGCAATGGTTGGCAACCAATCCCTGGAGCCGATCAGGGTAGCGACCAGAAGGCGCGCCTTCCGGAAAGACGGCAAGGCCATCCTGGGTGTCCGTCCGCAGTACCTGCGGCCGGTGCAATCTGGAAAAGGCTTGCTGCATGGCATCGTGGCACATGCCGAGCGATTGGGCAGCGAGACGGTCGTCGACCTGACCCTTCGCGATAACAGCGAACTCATTGCGGCCTTCAATGAAGACAAGGTCTTTGAACCGGGTGACGCTCTGGAGCTCACGTTCGACACGGCCTTGGCCCACCTCTTCCCCGACGAAGGTGAGTTGCAGACGCATTAGCATGAGCCAACGACAACAAGATGCGTCGGCGCAATTCACGGGTGTCCATTCCGGAACCCGGAACAAACCTGCCCGGAACAAACCTGCATGGCCGCGAGTTTCTACTTTTGCGAGAAGCGAGGGAAAGCCATGTTCAGACTTGTTTTGGCGACAGGCGTCGTAGTTCTCCTTTTCGGTGAACCGGCCCTTGCCGCAGACGGAAGTCCGTTGCCGCCGCAGAATGCCAGGAAACTGTCGGAAATAATCGCCAAGGTCGAGCACCGCGACGACTTCCGCTACGTCGACGAGGTCGCCTGGGACAGCGGCGCCTACACCGTTACTTATTACACGACCGACAAGGCGAAGGTCGAAATCACCTACGATCCGGTAACAGCCGAGCCCAAATAGATCGCCGCATCCCTTGGCGGCGCGGCCGGTTCCTGCGCCCGCTCTCCCCTGCGTTAGCGTCCTCAGATCGCCGGCGAGCGCACGGCTTCCGTGCTGTCGAGTGCCTGCTGCAGCCGCGTGTCGCGGTCGTAGACGTCGCTGAAATATTCGACTTTGCCGGACATATCAGGCCAGGCGGTGAAATAGGCGACATAGACCGGGATCCTGCGCGCTACCTTCTCCGTCGCATGTCCGTGCTTCAGCTTCTCCGCGATGTCGTCGACCGAGGTGCCGAGCACGGCCGCCGCCATGCCGCGCGGATCCTGCAGGCGAACGCAGCCATGGCTGAGCGCGCGCATGTCACGCTGGAAAAACGTCTTTTGCGGCGTGTCGTGCATGTAGATGGCGTGCTTGTTGGGGAACAGGATCTTCAGTTCGCCCAGGGCATTGGCCTCGCTCGGCAGCTGGCGCACGCCATAAGGTATCTTCGCGCCATAGGCGCCCCAATTGACCGAGGAGGAGGGAATGCGTTTGCCGCGCGCGTTGACCACTTCGTAGCCGGCGCGGTCGAGATAGCCGGGATCCCTGCGCAGCCGGGGCAGCATCTCGTTGACGAGGATCGACTGCGGCACGCCCCAATAGGGGTGGAAGTCGACCTGCTCGAGCTGGTCGTAGAAGAAGGAAGTCTGGTTGGTGGTCTTGCCGATGACGACGCGGGTCTTCAGCTTCTCCTCGCCATTCTCGATGTAGCTCGCCGTAAATGCCGGCTGGTTGATGAAGACACGCGGGCTGCCGAGATCGGATGGCAGCCAGCGCAACTCTTCCAGCGCGACATGCACCTTTTGAATCTTGTCGGCCTTGGACGTCCCGACCAGCGCCGCGACGGTGCGCGGACCGATGACGCCGTCGCCCTTCATGCCAGCCTTTTTCTGCACCGCCTTGATGACCGGCACCAGTTCCGGGGCATAGACCTCGCTGGTGGCGAGCCTGGCCAATATCTCGCCATAGGCGCCGCCCATCTCGTCGTCGAGATTGCGCGCGATCTTCGCCAGAAGCTTCGGTAGTTCGGGGCTGGTCTCCCCCGGCTTCAGCAACAGCTTGGGATCGACGACGATCTCGTCGTCGGCGCTGGCCTGAAGTGATTCCAGTTCGACGCGCAGCGCCTGATATTCGGCGTTCTGCGGATGCCGCGATTCGAGATAGGTGCGCACTTGCTGGGTGCGTGTCAGCGTTTTCAGCACGCCTTCCATGTCGAGCGGCTTGACCGGGAAATCATAGTAGCCGGTGATGCGATTGGGATCGACGCGGCCGCTTTGCGCGTCGTGGACATAGCGCAAGACGCGCGCTGACAGCGCCATCTCGAAGCGGACGAGTTCCTTCAGCCGCGCATCGGCGCTGCCGGTCGATGCGCCGGCGGCAGGCACTTCAACCGTATAGTCGGCCGGCGTGAGGCCATAGCTCGTCGCCTCGCCAAGCACCCGCACCGCATCTTGCGCGCGGCTGTTGGCATTGGCTGCCGTCACCCAGATGAAATCCGGATTGGCCGCGTAATAGGCGACGAGCGCCTTGGCGATGTCCTTCTCGGCGTAGAGCTCGTAATCGTCCAGTCCGGCAATCGCTTCGCGGAAGGCAGCGCCGGTGGCGGAAGATGGCTGGAATGCGGCGTCCTGTGGCATTGCCGGCTCCGGCGCTGCCGTCAGCGTCGAGAAGTCGACGCGCACGAGCGGATCGCTCTTGTAGGTGTAATAGGACGGGCTGCGGATCCGAGAGGCAGCGGGTGCTGCTGCATATGGCTTGTATTTCGGCCTCTGCCTTGATGGCGGCAGGGGGTAATCACCTCGCGGCGAATGCCTGACACCACCGCCGAAGAGCCTCTCGAAAAACCCTTGCGCGTCTGCCTGCGGCACGCCGAAGGCCAGCATTGCCGTGACCGCCGCAAGCGGCATCACGGTTGCTTTGTTTCCGAGGAATTTCATGGAATCACCCGATCCGGCTGCAACCGGCTCCCGTTCCGCATCGCTGACGGTCTCGCCACCGCATCATGGATGTAGGGCGCGACTACACCGATTCATACTGATTTCGTTAAGCTTTCATAAATTTCAGGAGGTCTGTTGCAGAACAGTTTCACAACGCTGGCAACCGAAGCGAATTGGGTCCGCTCCGGTTCCAGCAAATAGCGCTCAGTTCGGCGTTGGCGCCGCCGGCGATGGGAATCAACTCGACCAGCCCCTACGCCGCATTCGGCTGCAAGGAAGCGCTCTTCCTCGAAGCGGTCGATCTCTGCACGCAGGTCGAAGCCGTCGCTGTTTAATGCAGCGATACCGGCTCCCGGTGTTCGGCAACGAAGCCGACCGCACGCTCGACCACGCCCTTGTCGGCGAGGATGCGGCGGTGGCCGAGCCCGTCGGCCCAGTACAGCCGCACATGGTCGCCGGCCCCGGCATAGAGCCTTGCATGGTCAGCGGACACCTCGCGGTCGTCCGGCGCATGGATGACCAGCGTTGGCACCGGCGTGCCGGCAAGCTGGCGGTCGCCGGTGAATTCGTGCAGCGGCCGGCCGGCGATGCGTTCGACCCGGTCGGCCATGGCGGCCTGCGAGCGTGGGCCGACACTGAGCATGCGGCTGAAATCGTTGAAGATCGCCGGCAGCGAACTCGGTGCCGCGATCAGCACCAGCCGCTCGGCCGCCAGCGGCGGAACGTCCTTGACCGAACCGACGACGGCATTGGCGGCCACGGCACCGCCGAAGGAATGGCCGACGACCGCCACGAACGGGCCGAACCATTCGCCAGCGAGTCGGGCGGCCTCTACAGCGCTGACCAATGTGAGCCGGCGTCCCTGCGATTGGCCGTGGCCCGGCAGGTCGAGCGAGACAACCTTGTAGCCGGCGCCTCGATAGGCTTCGATCAGCGTGCGCATATATTCGGTGCGCGAACGCCAGCCATGGATGACGAGCACCGTGCCGGCGGCCCGCCTGCCCGGCTCTGGCCTGAATTCATGCACCATGACGCAGCCGTTTTTGGTCTTCAGCCGATGATGGCGCGCCTCGGCCATGAAGCCGGCGGCGCGGTCGACGGCGCGTCGCTCGCCGTCGCTGAGAATTTTGGCGTTCGGCGTGCGGCAGAACAGTTCGAATGCCGCGCGCCCGGTAAGGCGGGGAGCCACATGTTCGGCGGCGGCAAACACGCCCCGGATGACCTTCAATCCAAATGATGCCATAGTGGCGATCCATCCATTCGTTCAAGCATGAACATAATAGTTCAAACATGAACATTAAACAAGAGCTGCCCTGGGACAACCCGCGTTTTCGCAACTGGGTCGCGGTGGCGCGCGCCTGCCATGTCCTGGAGCGCACGCTGGCAGTGAAGCTTGCGCCGCTGGACCTGAAGCCGGCGCAGCTCGACGTGCTGATGAATCTTTACCGCCATCCCGGCATGTCGCAGCACGATCTCGCCCGCCGGCTGCTGGTCGGCCGTTCCAACATCACCATGCTTTTGCCGCAACTCGAGACACGCGGCCTGCTGCGCCGCGAAGGCGATCAGAAGGACAAGCGCGTGCTGCGCCTGACCCTGACCGAAGCCGGCACGGAACTGCTGATGCAGGCGCTGAAGGTTCATATGGCGCTGATCGAGAAAGCGATGAGCCAGTCGACGCCGGAGCAATGCGACATGATCGGCGAGCAGATGCGCAAAATTGCCGACGTGCTCAAGGAAGCGTGACCCGCTCACCACATCGACTTTTTCGCGCGCTCCGGCCATTCCCTGTCGTAAGCCTCGCCGTCGATGCCTTTCCGGCTGGTTATTTCCAGGATTTTTCCGGGTGTCGGCAGCGACTTCGGGTCGACATGCCTCGCCGGGTTCCACAGTTCCGATCGGACAATGGCGCGGGCGCACTGGAAATAGACCGAATCGACATCGATGACCGTGACCGAACGCGCCGGTCGGCCGTCGACGCTGAACGAGGCGCACAGCGCGGCATCCGTGGTGATGTGGGCGCGGCCGTTGACGCGCAGCGTCGTGCCGCAGCCTGGGACCAGGAACAACAGGCCGACGCGCGGATCGCGAATGATGTTTTTTAGCGAATCGGCACGGTTGTTGCCGCGCCGGTCCGGCATCATCAGGGTTTTCGGATCATGGATGCGGACGAAGCCGGCGAAATCGCCGCGCGGCGAACAATCCAGCCCTTCCGGCCCGCTGGTCGCGATCGCGGCAAAAGGCGAGGCCTCGATGAAGGCGGCGTATTCGGGAATCACATGGTCGAGCTCCTTGACCAGCGAGGTCTCGCCGGGCAGGCCATAGAGTGCTTCGAGCTGTTCGACCGTGGTGATGATGGACATGCTTCGTCTCCGAGTATCCGCAGCCGCTACTCCAAATCGGTGACGCTTTGACGACGGGCCGGAGCTACCGATCGCGGCTCAGCCCCTTCTCTTCCAGCTCGGCGAGATAGGCGGCCCAGCGTGCGTCCTTCTCACGGCCCAGCGTATGCAGGTAGTTCCAGGTGAAGATGCCGGTATCGTGGAAATCGTCGAAGGTGATGCGGACGGCATAGTTGCCGACCGGTTCGATCTTCAGGATGGCAACGTTGCGCTTGCCGGGAACGGTCACGCGCTGTTCGGGCGAATGGCCCTGCACTTCGGCGGATGGCGAGGCTACCCGCAAAAGCTCCGCCGGCAGCTCGAACGGCTGATGGCCAGGGAACGTCACGGTTAGCAGCCTGCGGTCCTTCGAGACCCTGAGTTCCTTCGGCGCCGTCATGGTGATAGGTTCCGCATCATCTGTCCTTTCCCTACGCCGCTTCGCGCAGCGGGAAAAGGCCGCTTCGAAACTTCCGACACGATCTGTCGGCGCGATGTTGCCCAGGATCGAAACTTCTTGTCTTGAATGGCAGGTTGGATCGTATCACATAGCCATATATAACGATGCCGTTCGCAACCACGGGAAACGGACCAGCATGGACATGATCGATCCTTTTGGTCGCACGATCAGCTATCTGCGCGTTTCGGTCACCGACCGCTGCGACTTCCGCTGCACCTATTGCATGGCCGAGGACATGGCGTTCCTTCCCAAGAAGGATTTGCTGTCGCTGGAAGAACTCGACCGGCTATGCACGGTTTTCATCGAAAAGGGCGTCAGGAAACTGCGTCTTACCGGCGGCGAGCCGCTGGTGCGCAAGAACATCATGCATCTTGTGCGTCAGATTTCGCGTCATCTCGAAAGCGGCGCTCTGGAAGAATTGACGCTGACCACCAACGGCTCGCAGCTTTCGCGCTTTGCCGCTGAACTCGCCGATTGCGGGGTCAAGCGCATCAACGTCTCGCTGGACACGCTGGACCCGGAAAAATTCCGTCAGATTACCCGCTGGGGCAATCTCGACAAGGTCATGGATGGCATCGACGCCGCGCAGGCAGCGGGACTGAAGGTGAAGCTCAATGCGGTGGCGCTGAAGGATTTCAATGACGCCGAACTGCCCGAGATGCTGCGCTGGGCGCACGGCCGCGGCATGGAGTTGACTGTCATCGAAACCATGCCGATGGGCGAGATCGACGCCGACCGCACCGACCAGTATCTGCCGCTGTCGCTGCTGCGCGCAGCACTCGAGCGGCAGTTCACGCTGACCGACATCCCCTACAAGACCGGTGGCCCGGCCCGCTACGTCCACGTCGCCGAGACCGGTGGCAGGCTCGGCTTCATCACGCCGATGACGCATAATTTTTGCGAAAGCTGCAACCGCGTCCGGCTGACCTGCACCGGCACGCTCTATATGTGCCTCGGCCAGGAAGATGCCGCCGACCTGCGCGCACCGTTGCGTGCATCCGAAGGCAACGAACTGGTCGCCGACGCCATCGACGAAGCCATTGGCCGCAAGCCGAAGGGCCATGATTTCATCATCGACCGCCGCACCAACCGTCCGTCGGTATCGCGGCACATGAGCGTCACCGGCGGCTGATTTTCCTGGTCGCACCGCCGAAATAAATCCTGCCGCTCTTGCGAGGAGGTTGTAACGAGCCGCCGAAGGCCGTGGACCAGCCCTTTGACGTTGCTGTCTTGCCGCCGGCTGGTAGAGGCTTGATGCAGGACCACAGTGGTAACGCCTTTGCTTTTTTCCCCAAATCTTCGCGGTGCACTGTTCATGGTGGTGGCGATGAGTGGTTTCACCCTCAACGACGCGATCACCAAAGTCGCGTCGGAATCCATGAACATGGCGCAGGTCATGCTGATCCGCGGCGCCTTCGCTTCGCTTTTCGTAGGCCTGCTTGCCTGGCAACGCGGTGCGCTTGCCCTGCCCGGCTCGATGCTGCAGCCGATGGTGGCGATACGCGTGATCGGCGAAGCCGGCGCTACCGCGTCGTTTCTCATCGCCCTTGCCCATCTGCCGATTGCCAATGTCTCGGCCGTGCTGCAGGCGCTGCCGCTGGCGGTGACGATGGGCGCAGCACTTGTGTTCAAGGAAGGCGTCGGCTGGCGGCGCTGGCTGGCTATCGCCATCGGCTTTGCCGGCGTGCTGATCATCGTGCGGCCCGGCTTCGAGGGGTTCAGCATCTATTCGCTGCTGGCGCTGGCCTGTGTCGCCTGTTGTGCGGTGCGTGACCTCGCCACCAAGCGGATACCGCAAGCCATTCCGACATTGCTGGTGTCGACCACCACGGCACTCGCCATGACAATGCTCGGCGCGGCGCTGCTTTTGCCGATGGGCGGGTGGACACCGATGACGGGGGAAAGCACGGCGTTCCTGGCATTGGCGGCAGTGCTCGTGGTCATCGGCTACCAGTTCATCATCATGGCGATGCGGGTGGGCGACATCTCGTTCATCGCGCCGTTCCGCTACACGGCCCTGCTCTGGTCGATCCTGCTTGGCCTGTTCATCTTCGGCGACGTTCCCGACCTGCCGATGATCCTCGGCGCCAGCATCATCGTCTGCTCCGGCCTCTACGCACTTTACCGCGAACGGATCGTCGGCCGGCGCAAGACAGCCGCCGAAAGCGCTGGACCTGATATGGCGCCGGACGGCATATAGGCTTGCCGTTCGCCACGAGTGACCTTGTCCGTGTCGAGGGTCTGTTGCAGAGCATGAAGCTATGATGAGACGCGTCTTCGGTATCACCGGCTGGAAGAATTCCGGCAAGACGACACTGACCGAAAAGCTGGTCGCCGAACTCGTCCGGCGTGGCTGGAAAGTCTCGACGGTAAAACACGCCCATCATGCCTTCGACATCGACAAACCGGGGGCGGACAGTTTTCGCCATAGGCAGGCCGGGGCCACTGAAGTCGCCATCGTGTCGGACAGGCGCTGGGCGCTGATGCACGAATTGCGCGGCGAGGACGAGCCGACGCTGGATGCGATCCTGTCGCGGCTCGGCACCGCCGACATCGTGCTGGTCGAAGGCTACAAGCGCGAGGCGCACAGCAAGATCGAGACGCGGCGGATGGAGGCCAAGGACTGGGCACCGCTTTCGGCAAATGATCCGCACATCGTCGCCATCGCCGCCGACTTCGCCATAGCCGACGAAAGCCTGCCTGTCTTCGATCTCGACGACACCAGATCGATAGCCGACTTCATCGAGCGCGCGACAGGTTTGACGCGCTGAGGGTACTGCCGAAGAAGCATCGGCCGCCCCCTGTTTCCCCGTTGCTATACCTGCCGCAGCGTCAGCATTGTCCGGCAATGCGAAACCCGCAAGCAACG
Organism: Mesorhizobium sp. WSM4850; assembly: GCF_055811735.1. NCBI lineage: Bacteria > Pseudomonadati > Pseudomonadota > Alphaproteobacteria > Hyphomicrobiales > Phyllobacteriaceae > Mesorhizobium > Mesorhizobium sp. WSM4850. Next base: position 93,110 of record NZ_JBVVPV010000016.1, read on the forward strand.
GTTTTACAGTTGCTTTTTCTTGGGAAAGAATGGGAGTATCGCGCCAGCGGGCGGTCAACAGAACCGCCCACAGAGCCGTTCGGAACGACGGCCGGGGACATACAGAGAGGATTATCATGCGTACTGCACTGCGTATAGCGCTCGCCGCATCGGCGGCGCTGCTGACATTGGGCGTTGCCCAGGCTCAAGAGAAAACCTTGAGGATCGGCTCGGAGGGAGCCTATCCGCCGTTCAACAACCTGACCGCTGATGGCCAGCTCGTGGGCTTCGACATCGATATCGCCAAGGCGCTTTGCGACGAGATGAAGGTGACGTGCACTTTCGTCGCGCAGGATTGGGACGGCATCATCCCGGCGCTTCAGGCCGGCAAGTTCGACGCCATCGTCGCCTCGATGTCGATCACGCCGGAGCGTGCCGAGAAGGTCGACTTCACCAACAAATACTACAACACGCCGCCGGCCATCGCCGCGCCCAAGGACAGCGATATCAAAGGCGTGACCAAAGAGGACCTGGCCGGCAAGACGATCGGCGTGCAGGCGTCCACCACCCACTTCAATTATTCAACCAAGACTTATGCCGACAGCACAATCAAGCCGTACCCGACCGCGCAGGAATACCAGCTCGATCTCGCCAATGGCCGCGTTGATGCGGTCAACGACGACATCACTGTCATCGAAGGCTGGCTTGCCACGCCGGACGGCGCCTGCTGCAAGCTGATCGGCGCGATCACGCCCGACATCGAGATCCATGGTCCGGGCGCCGGCATCGCGGTACGCAAGGGCGATACCGCGTTGGTCAATCAGTTCAATAAGGCGATCGACGCCATCCGCGCCAACGGAAAGTACAAGGAAATCAACGACAAGTACTTCAAGTACGACGTCTACGGCGGCGAGTCCTGATCCTTCCGGGTTGACGGCGAACGGCGGGACATCCCCGCCGTTTGCGCAAGACGCGGCGCGCCAGGGCTGACGCCGCGCTCTCAAAAAAAGCATAGAGGAGAACAGGCAGGCGGATGCAAAGCGTTTGGACGCTGCTCAGTTGGGGACCCGAAGGCTGGCTCGACGACATCGCCTATGGTGTTTTCATCACCGTTTCGCTTGCAGCCGCGACCCTGCCTCTCGGTCTGGTGATCGGCTTTCTGGTTGCGCTGGCCAAGCAATCCAACGAGCCGTCGCTGCGGCTGGCCGGCAATATCTACACCACGATCTTTCGTGGATTGCCTGAGTTGCTGACCCTGTTCATCATCTTTTACGGCGCGCAAATCGGCATTCAGCAATTGATGCGCCTGTATGACCCGACCGCCGCGGTCGAAGTGAATGCTTTTGTTTCCGGCATGATCGCGCTCGGCGTCGTCTTCTCGTCCTACGCCAGCGAGGTCTTCCTCTCGGCATTCCGCGCCATCCCGAAGGGACAGTATGAGGGCGGCTATTCGGTTGGCCTGTCTGGCTGGCACACGATGCGCCTTGTGGTGCTGCCGCAGCTTATCCGTATCGCACTGCCGGGTCTTGCCAATCTGTGGCTCATCCTTCTCAAGGATACCGCCCTGGTTTCCGCCATCGGTCTTACCGACATATTGCGGCAAGCGGGCGTCGCCGCCCGCGTCACCAAGCACGCCTTCCTGTTTTTCGGTGTTGCCGCGCTTATTTATCTGCTCCTCGCCATCATATCGTCCTTCGGCATCAATGCGATCGAACGTGCGGTCGGCCGCCAGCAGGTGCAGCGATGAGTGCGGCAGCAGCCGACGTGGCGAGGAAGGTCGAAAAACCGCCAGCAATCCCGCACGGCTGGCCGCGCCAACGTATTCTCGGCTACGCGCTGGTCTGTATGTGGATAGCTTTTCTCGCCGGGATTGCTGCGTACCTCATTGTCGCCTGGAACGGCGAGCTTTTCGCGAAGTATGCGCCATCCTATGTGACAGGACTAGGTGTGACGCTTTTGCTGGTCGCCATCTCGATCGTGCTTGGCGCGGTCCTGTCGGTGCCGATCGCCTATGCCCGCATGTCGAAAAACCGGTTTCTTTCAGGTCTTGCCTACGCCTATGTCTATTTCTTCCGCGGCACGCCGCTGCTGGCCCAGACCTTCCTTGTCTATTACGGCGTAGGCTCGTTCCGGCCGCAGCTCGATATGATTGGCCTCTGGGGTTTTTTCCGGGAGGCGTTCAACTGCGCAATCTTCGCCTTCTCGCTCAATACTGCCGCCTATCAGGCTGAAATCCTGCGCGGCGCGATCGAGAGCGTGCCCAGAGGCCAGTGGGAGGGCGCCGCCTCGCTCGGCCTGCACAAATTGCAGACGATGTGGAAGATCATCCTGCCGCAGGCACTGATCGTGGCGCTGCGTCCCTACGGCAATGAGATCATCCTGATGATCAAGGGCTCGGCGATCGTAGCCATCATCACCGTCTATGATCTGATGGGCATCACGAAGCTCACCTATTCGCGCACTTTCGACTTCCAGTCCTATGTCTGGGCGGCGATCATCTATCTGATCATTGTCGAGATACTCCGCCACGCGGTCGAGTGGATAGAACGGCGCATTACCATACATCTGCACCGCTGACTCCCATAGCTTTGCCTGATCCGCTAAGAAGGCCGGAAACAGGATTGAAGGGATTCGAAAACATGGCATCGGTGGCATTTCTCGGTCTTGGCGTCATGGGCTATCCAATGGCCGGACATCTCCGGAACAAGGGCGGCCACGACGTCACCGTCTACAACCGCACCAAGGCAAAGGCCGAGCAATGGGTTGCCCAGCATGGCGGCAGTGTTGCCGGCACGCCGGCTGAGGCCGCCGACGGCAAGGATTTTGTCTTTTGCTGCGTTGGCAATGACGACGATTTGCGCGCGGTGACGATCGGAGCCGAGGGTGCGTTCCAGTCGATGAAGAAGGGAGCCATCTTCATTGACAACACCACGGCCTCGGCTGAAGTCGCGCGCGAACTGGCGGAGAAGGCGCAAGTTCGCGGTTTTTCGTTCCTCGACGCACCGGTCTCCGGCGGTCAGGCCGGCGCCGAAAACGGCATCCTGACCGTCATGGTCGGCGGCGAGCAGAAAGCCTTCGAGCAGGCGAAGCCTGTCATCGATGCCTATGCCCGCATGGTCGGGCTGATGGGCCCGGCCGGCTCCGGCCAACTCACCAAGATGATCAACCAGATCTGCATCGCCGGCCTTGTCCAAGGGCTGGCCGAAGGCATTCATTTCGGCAAGAAGGCCGGGCTCGACATCGAAAAGGTCATCGAGGTGATCTCCAAGGGCGCGGCCGGCTCATGGCAGATGGAGAACCGCCACAAGACGATGAATGCCGGCAAATATGATTTCGGCTTCGCAGTCGACTGGATGCGCAAGGATCTCGGCATCTGCCTGGCGGAGGCCGACCGCAACGGCACCAAGCTGCCGGTGACGGCACTTGTCGACCAGTTCTACAAGGATGTGCAGGGGATGGGCGGCAAACGCTGGGACACGTCTTCGCTGCTGGCGCGACTGGAGAAGTAGGTTTTGTCGTGGCCGAGCTTTCGCCTCAATCCAGCGCCGGGGAGATTGTCGCCCATCTGCGCTCGATCGGCTCGCAGGAGAATCGCCTTGGCATGCTGCGCTACGGCATCAAGATCGAACGTGCGCTCGGTATTTCGCATGGCGTGCAGCGACAGATTGCCAAGAAGATCAAGCGCGACCATGAACGTGCCTTCGAACTATGGCAGTCAGGCATCATGGAAGCGCAGTTCATCGCTTCCGTCACAGCCGATCCGAAGCGGTTTTCTGCTGCGGATGCAAGACGATGGGCGGCGACTTTCGACTCGTGGGATATCGTCGACGGCGTCTCCGATCTCTTTGTCGATACGGATTGCTGGAAGGAACTGATAGAAGAGTTCGCGGCCGACGAACGCGAGTTCGTTCGACGCACGGCTTTTGCCATGATGGCCTGGTCGGTGGTCCACCGGAAGAAGGAGCCAGAGGCGACCTTCCTCGACTTCCTGCCGATCATCGAAGCGCACGCCAGCGATGCCCGCAATTTTGTGAAGAAGGCAGTGAACTGGGCGCTTCGCTCTATCGGCAAGCGATCGGTGAATTTGCACCGCGCCGCCCTCGCCTTGGCGCAGAAGCTGGCCGGTTCGACGGACAAGACGGCGCGCTGGATCGGCAAGGACGCTGCACGGGAGCTTTCCGATGCCAAGACGCTCGAGCGGCTCGCCAGGAAAGGCTGACCGGAGCCAGATCCGCTTTACTGAGGTGACGCGATCCACGCGCGCCGATTTCGAGAACCTGTTCGAGCAGCCTGGCGGCCCGAAATATTGCTGGTGCATGGCCTGGCGACAGCTCGAAAACCGCGAGCACGCGTCAAACGACGCGAGGAGACGGGCCATGCTGGCGCTTGTCGACGCCGGCACGCCGGTCGGTATCGTCGCCCATGCCGAAGGCAAGATCGTCGGCTGGTGCTCCGTGGCGCCACGCGAGACCTATCGCAAGCTGTCGCAGGAGCAGGACGACAGCGAGGCGGGCGTATGGTCGATCGTCTGCTTCTATGTGCCGAGGGCGTCGCGCGGCCGTGGACTGGCAAGCGCCCTGCTCGACGCGGCCATCGATCACGCTTTCGCCAACGGCGCCAGGACCATCGAGGCCTATCCGGTCGACCAGGCGTCGCCGAGTTACCGCTTCATGGGCTTTCGAGAGATGTTCGTGGCCCGCGGATTCCACGAGATCGGCATGGCCGGCTCGCGCCGGCATGTGGTGCGGCTCGAACGTTGACGCTGTCGGCGACGGCAGCTTTACTCCTGTCAAATGGAGAGCACACGGTGAGCAATCGTTTCAAATCGAGAGCGGCGCTGGCGGCCGTGCTGATTTCCATAGTGGCGGGCACCGCTTCCGCCGAAACCGCGCGCATATTCTGGAAGGACCTGCGCCCGGCGACCCAACCCGCTGCCGAAAGTGTCGGATTGCCGATGGGCGCGGCAAAAATGCCTGACCGCGGCGAGACGCTGTCTGTCAATTTGCGAGACAAGGCCGTCCAACTGGCGGGCTACGCGCTGCCGCTCGATCGGGACGGCGATCTAGTCTATCAGTTCCTGCTGGTGCCGTGGACAGGTGCGTGCAGCCACATGCCGGCGCCGCCGCCCAATCAGATCGTCCTCGTCACGCCCGCCCGCCCCTACAGGATGTCGCAAGCCTATCAGCCGGTTGCCGTGACCGGCGCGCTGGAGCCGGGCATGGAGAAAAGTCAGCTGTTCATCCTCGACGGTGTCAGCGTGATCCAGTCGGGTTACACCGTGCGCAAGGCGGAGGTGACGGATGTCGATCTCGTGCCGGACACGATCACGCTGCCGGCAAACTCGCCGTGGAGTTTCCTCAACAAAAAGAAGAACTAAGCAACAACTCCTCAGGCAGCGTTGGCGCCCGATTCCTTGTCCAGGACCATGTAGTCGAGCGGCATTTCGGTCGTGTATTTGATCTGCTCCATGGCAAACGACGACGAGACGTCGCGGATCTCGATCTTGGCGATCAGCCGCTTGTAGAAGGCGTCGTAAGCAGCGATGTCGGGCACCACCACGCGCAAGAGATAGTCGACGTCGCCGCTCATCCGGTAGAACTCGACCACTTCCGGAAATTCCTGGATGACCTCCGAAAAGCGGCGCAGCCACTCATGGCTGTGCGAATTGGTGCGGATCGACACGAACACGGTGACGCGCACATTGACCTTTTCATGATCGAGGATGGCGACGCGCCGCTTGATGACGCCTTCCTCCTCGAGCTTCTGGATGCGCCGCCAGCAGGGCGTGGTCGACAGTCCGACTTTCTTGGCGACATCGGCGACCGCGAGCGTCGCGTCCTCCTGCAAGAGGCGGAGGATTTTTCTGTCAAGGCGGTCCATTTGGGTGCTCCCACGGGGATAGATCAGGAATAGATTGGCTATAGTCCTTCTTATTTGGGCCATTCACAAGAAAGAAATTCTGTCAGATGGCGCAAAAGCGAGTGATTTCTTGCTTACGCGTCAGCCGAGGCGATAGCGGATTTCCGATCTCAGAAACGGCAGCAAATCCATTTCAAACCACGAATTGCGCTTCAGCCAGCCGGTGTTGCGCCACGATGGATGCGGTAGCGGCAGCACTTTCGGGGTGCTGGGCGCATCCCAGATGGTGCGCCAATCCATCACCGTCTCCGTCAGCGAGGGCCGGCGCGCAGCGCCCATGTGCCAGGATTGCGCATAGAGGCCGATCGTCAGCACCAGGTCGATGCGCGGCATCAGCGCCATCAGCGGCGCACGCCAGGCCGCTGCACATTCGCGGCGCGGCGGCAGGTCGCCGCCCTTGGCATCCTGGCCGGGAAAGCAAAAGCCCATCGGCACGATGGCGAATTTTGTCGTGTCGTAGAATTCTTCGCTGCTGACCCCCAGCCAGTCCCGCAACCGATCGCCGGAAGCGTCGGTGAACGGCATGCCTGACATATGCACCTTGGTGCCCGGTGCCTGGCTGGCAATCAGGATGCGGGCGCTCGACGACGGCCTGAGCACAGGGCGCGGCTCATGCGGCAGCGGCTGGCCGACCGGGTTTTCGACGCAGATTCGGCAGGCGCGTACCCTCGCCGCGAAGTTTTCCAGGTCTCGATCATGCCTGGGGCTCATCCTCAGGCGGCGGCGCTCGGCCGGCTGGAGATCGCCTGATGCCAGCGCAGCACGTTGACACAGTCTTCCGGCACCTTGATGCGCGCCGGCTTCATGAAGTCGATGGCAATCAGCCCGGTGATGTCGGCGATCGAATAGGCGTCGCCGGCAACGAATTCGCGGTTCGCCAGCTCGTCGTCGAGGAGTTTCAGGAATGCAACGGCTTTCGGCTTGTTGGCCTCTCCCCATTCGGGAATTTGCGGGATCTCCCATTCCTTCATCGCCGGATGGACGTGTCGGAACGCGGCGCTGACGCAATTAAGCAAGTTGAGCTCCATCCGTCTCTGCCACATCTCGACCAGCGCTTTGCCGAGCGCGCCGCGGCCGAACAACGCCGGTTCCGGGTGCAGTTCCTCGAAATAGCGGCAGATGGCGACGGATTCGGTGATGACGGTGCCGTCGTCGAGTTCGAGCACCGGCAGGCGCTGCAACGGGTTGCGCGAACTGACCGGCTGTTCTCTGTGCTCCAGCGCGCCCATGTCGACGGGCACCAGCGGAACCTCAAGCCGCTTTTCGGCGAGGAAGACGCGAACCCGCCGTGGATTGGGCGCCCGGCCGCCGTCAAAGAGTTTCATCCCATCCTCCTTTCGCCTCGGCCCGACAACCGGAATCGATTGCCGGAAAGCACGACGCGAAGATTCAAAAATCTCAGCGCATGGCTTGTGCGTCCGACTGGACGCACGTCGCTCTGTTGCAACACTATAGGATTGACCATCACCAGAAGCGAAAAATTTCTCGTAAGCCATCGCCGATCGAAGCCAAGCGACCGTGCTTTCTTTCGACCACTTCGTGATTGCGGCTCTCGCGCCAATCGTGCGGCTCGTCGAAAGTGCCGGCCCAGATGCCAGCCTTGCCTGATCGGGCAGCGGCCTCCTCGGTTTCAAAATCGCCATAGGCAACTGCCCAGCCGGCCTCGACCTGGGCGCGGTTGAGATCCCTGCCGCCGGCGTTGCAATCGCCGAGCAGCCGGCGGTATCGGTCGCGCTGCCAGCCGGTGCAGGAGACGGGTTTGCCTGCTATCAGACGTACTAGCGACTGCCGCGCTAGCTTGCCGCAGGGATAGCCGGCGCCGTCCTTGCGGCAGATCTGCGAATATTCTGGCGCATCAATGCCGCGCATGCGGATGCGCTCGGTACCGAGCGTGATCGTATCGCCGTCATTGACGACGGCGGCACCCTCAGCCTTGCGCGTCTCGATCCGATCAAGGCGCGCCGCCAGAAGGATCAGCAGACCGAGGACAAGCACGGCCAGTGCATAGTCCACCAGCCGGCGCCAAAGGCTTCGCGGCTGCGGCGGGACGTATCGCAGTCCCGGCCGCCGCGACCACGAACGGCTCATATGGCAAACCGTTGGTTAATCATTCGAACGTAGCTTAACAATTTGAAACCGCTGCCCGCATAAATTGAAGTCTCCATGCCCTCGCAACGTTCGACCACAGCGGACAAGTTTATTGTGGACCGCCGGAAACCCCATCGCAACAGCGATGTGGCGCGCGCGGTGCGCAAGACGCGCGACCGTCTTTCGCAGCAGGCCGGAAATCCTGATTTCGACCGCGAGCTGTTGAAACTGCACGCCCGTGCGATGATAGGCGGCGCGATCATAGTTCCGCTTCTCGTCCTGGCGACCGCCGCGACCGGTCTGTTTGCTGGCGTCGGCAAGGCAATTGGCGTCTGGGCGCTTCTTATACTCATCTGCTACGCCATCGTCGTGTTCATGGCGAGGCGCGTCGACCGAACGGAAGCTGCCGAACTCAACCCGCTGCAAACGCACCGTGATTTCCTGATAGGCCATTTCCTTTGCGGCCTGGGCTGGGCCTGGTTTGCCTGGCTCGGTTGCGACACCTGCCAGGTCGACCGGTTCCAGTTGATCAAGGCGGTGGTGCTGCTGCTTGCCATGGCGGCGACGGCGATCACGGCGTCATCGTTGCGCGACGCGTTGCTGGCGACTTTCGCCGTTCCGGTGGCCGCCTATGCCTATGCCGGCGCCAGGCAGTGGATGCCGGTCGAGTTGATCATGGCCGGGTTGCTGATTGTCTCGCTGCCCTTCTTCGCCTATGTGGCGCGCCGCCTCAATCGCTCGTCCTTGATGCTGCTCTCGTTCCGCTCCGAAAAGGACGCGCTGATTGCCGAATTGGACACGGCGAAATCGATGTCGGACGAAGCGCGCCGACGGGCGGAGGACGCCAACCTGGCAAAGTCGCGGTTTTTGGCCTCGATGAGTCATGAGTTGCGGACGCCGCTCAACGCCATTCTCGGTTTCTCCGAGGTGATGGCGAACGAAGTGCTCGGACCGATGAGCAATCCGACCTATCGCGACTATGCTCGCGACGTCCATGACTCTGGCCAGCACCTGCTCGACCTGATCAACGAAATCCTCGACCTGTCGCGCATCGAAGCGGGCCGCTACCAGCTCAACGAAGAGCCGATGATGCTGCTTTCCGTCGTCGAGGATTGCTGTCACATGATGGAGCTGAAGGCGCGCAACAAGGACATCCGCATCGTCCAGGATTTCGAAAACGCCTTGCCGCGCCTGTTCGCTGACGAACGCGCGGTGCGCCAGATCGCGCTCAATCTTTTGTCGAACGCCATCAAGTTCACCGGAACTGGCGGCGAGATCCGCGTGCGCGTCGGCTGGACGGCGGGCGGCGGCCAATACCTCTCCGTCAAAGACAATGGGCCCGGCATTCCGGAAGACGAGATTCCGGTCGTGCTGTCCGCCTTCGGCCAGGGCTCCATCGCCATCAAGAGCGCCGAGCAAGGCACCGGGCTTGGCCTGCCGATCGTCCAAAGCCTGCTCGCCATGCATGGCGGCGAGTTCGAACTCCATTCCAAACTGCGCGAAGGCACCGAGGCGATCGCCATCTTTCCGTTGAGCCGGGTGATGGAGGAATTGCCGGCGCTGCCGACCAGGGCCGTTGCTGCGCGCCGGCGATAGACGCTTAATGCATGTCGCCGCAAAACAACAACCTGAGGCGCGTCGCATGAGGCGGGTCGAACGCGACGCGCTTTAATGCAGCGCCGCTGCCATGCCCGAGGCGGTGAGCGCAGCGGCTTTGACCAGGCCGGCCGCAAGTGCCGCCCCTGCCCCCTCGCCGTGGCTGACGCCGAGATCAAGCAGCGGGCGCAAGCCGAGCCGCTCGGCGGCCCGAGCATGCGCAGGCTCTGGCGACAGGCTGGCAAGCAGGCAATGATCGAGCGCAGTGGCGTCTGCGGCATGCAGCGCCGCCGCAGCGGCTGTCGCCACCAACCCATCGAGCAGGACGGGGATCTTCTGCGTCCGGGCGGCGAGGATGGCGCCGGCAATCGCTGCGAACTCACGGCCGCCAACCCGGCGCAACGCTTCCAGCGGGTCCCTGAGACCTGTGCCGTGGAAGGCTAGCGCGGCATCGACCACTTCCGCCTTGCGCACCCGCATCGATGCATCGGCGCCCGATCCGGATCCGACCCAATCTGCGCCACTGCCGCCGAACAGTGCGGCAAGCAAGGCCGCGGCGACGGTGGAATTGCCGACGCCGAGGTCGCCAAGGCAAAGCAGATCGGCGCCGCCGGCGATCGCCTCCATGCCGAAGGCCATGGTGGCGGCACAGCCGCGTTCGTCAAGTGCCGCCTCCTCGGTGATGTCGGCGGTTGGAATGTGCAGCGCAAGATCGAACACTTTCAGCCCGAGATTATTGGCGATGCAGATCTGGTTGATCGCCGCACCGCCGGCCGCGCAAAGCTCGACGGCGTTCGCCGTGGCAGCGACGGGCCGTGGCGAAATGCCGTGACGAGCGACGCCGTGATTGCCGGCGAAGATCGCCACCAGAGGCCGGTTCACTGCCGGCGGCGCGCGGCCGCTCCAGGCGGCCAGCCAGGCCGCGATGTCCTCGATGCGGCCGAGCGAACCCTTGGGTTTGTCGGCCGTGGCGAACAGCGCACGGACGCGGGCTTCGGCTGCCGCGTCGGCCTGCGGCAGGGTCGCCAGAAGATTGCGAAAATCGTCGAAGGGCAGCGCGCTGGTCATGTCGTCGATGATCGTTCCCGGAGTTGGTGAGCGGCATAGCCGCCTTGCTCGGCCGGCACAACTGCCTGCATTGACGCGAACGCGGCTGCCGGCGGCGCATTCCGGAGGTCTTGCATTGGCCTTGCCGTTACACCATGTGGAAGCGAGACAAGGGATTCCTTGGGAATCCTGAGAGATAAACATGACGGCCATCGAATCCCCATGCGTCCTGGTCTGTTCGATCGATATGAAAACCGGCTTCTGCTTCGGCTGCGGCCGTACGCGCGAGGAAATCGGCGCCTGGATCGAGATGACCCCTGAAATCCGCCGCAGCGTGATGGCCGAGCTGCCGGCCCGGCTGGAAACGGTTGAACGCAGACCGCGCCGCGAAACCCGCCGCACCCGCCTCGCGCGCGAACGCGACGCTCTCTCGTGAGCCACATATGAACCGGGTTTTCTGGGTTTTGATGATCCTGATCGGGGTAGGCGTTGTCCTGCTCATGCTCAATGATCCCGCCGGCAGCACATTCGGCGTCGAGAATTACGATTTCAGCCGGCTGATCTGGCTTGCCGCACTGGTTGCACTCATCGCCGCCGGCTTACTCAGATCAGGCAGACCCTTGGGCACGATGGCCCGCAGCATGGGTGCCTGGGCCGTCATCGTGCTCGCACTGATCGCCGGCTACCAGTATCGTTATGAATTGCAGGATTTCGCCAGCCGGGTAACGGCCGGCCTTGTTCCCGGCAGTCCGCTGGCGTTGGGCCTTGAGGACGGCCACGCCACGGTGACCCTGGACAAGGCCGGCAATGGCCATTTCGAAGCACGAATCATGGTCAACGGCACGCCGGTCCGGGCCGTGGTCGATACCGGCGCAACCAGCACCGTGCTGACCGCGCAGGACGCGCAAGCGGCCGGCTTCAATCCAGCCGCTCTCAATTTCACCATCCCGGTTTCGACCGCCAACGGCATGGCGCGCGCCGCCGTCGTGAGAACCGACGAATTGGCGATCGGCGGGATCGTGCGCAAGGACATGCCGGTCATGATCGCCGCGCCCGGCATGCTCGGCCAGAGCCTGCTCGGCATGAACTTCATCGGCTCATTGTCCGGATTCGACGTGCGCGGCGACCGCATGATCTTGCGCGATTGAACAGTCAGGCCACTGCGCCGCTCAGTGAGCGTTAAGCATCTCGACCGCTTGATCAAACCGGCCGTCCCGCTCCGCCCAGCGCAGGAAGCCCACGCACTCCACCAGGATCTCCTTCGGCGTCGGCTCCCGGCTGAACAACGCCATCGCTTCGTCGACAAACGCATCGAGCGGCATGTAGTCGTCGCGCCTCGACTGGCCGGGCGTGAGTTCAGTGCGAACCGCTGGCGGCGCAAGCTCGATCACTTCGACCTTGCCCCTGAGTTGCTCGCGCAACGACACCGTATAGGAATGGATCGCCGCCTTGGTGGCATTGTAGGTCGGCGTGCCACTCGGCGGCACGTGATCTGGGAACTTCAAGGGCAAATCGTGACCCAAAGCCGACGAGAGCAGGACTAGGCTCCGAAGCGATACTCTTTTATCATGGTACAGTTGCCCAGCGCCGGAAACTACCATGGAGCGCAGGCTTGCGGCGATACTTGCCGCTGACATCGTTGGCTACAGCCGCCTTATGGAAGCCGATGAGGCGGATACCCTCGCGCGCCTGAAGAGTACCCGCGAGAACCTGATCGATCCGAAGATCGCCGCTCATAAGGGGCGCATCGTGAAGCTCATGGGCGACGGCGCGCTGATAGAATTCTCCAGCGTGGTCGACGCGGTCGGCTGCGCCGTCGAAATCCAGCGGACTATGGCGGAGTGCAACGCCGAACTGCCGAAGGAAAAACAACTCGAATTCCGCATTGGCGTAAACCTTGGCGATGTGATTGTCGAAGGGCAGGATATCTATGGCGACGGCGTGAATGTCGCAGCGAGACTGGAAGGATTGGCGGAACCCGGGGGCGTCCTTATTTCAGGATCGGCATTCGATCAGGTCGAGAGAAAGCTGGATTTTGAGTTCGAATTCTTGGGTGAACAAAAGCTCAAGAACATCGAAAAACCTATTCGTCTGTATCGGATAGGCCCGCGGGAACGCGCCGCATCCGGAACAGTTCCAGCAAAACGCAAGCGCTATATCGAATGGCGCCGGCCGGCGGTCGCGGCGACGGCGCTGATCCTGATCGCCGGAGGTGTAGCACTTTGGAAGGTCGTCGGCGACGGTTCAGGACCGCCGGTCGAGGTGGCCTCCAGGGAAAGAATGGCGCTCCCGCTACCGGACAAGCCATCGATCGCTGTATTGCCATTCACCAACATCTCGAGCGACGCGGGCCAGGAGCACTTCGCCGACGGCATGACCGATGACTTGATCACCGACCTTTCCAAGCTTTCCGGCCTCTTCGTGATCGCGCGAAACTCGACATTCATTTACCGCGGCAAGCCGGTAAAAATCAGCCAGGTCGCCGAAGAACTTGGCGTGCGTTACGTTCTCGAGGGAAGCGTACGGCGAGCCGGCGAGCAGGTGCGAGTCAACGCCCAGCTCATCGATGCCCTCACCGGCGGGCATGTGTGGGCGGACAGGTTCGATGGAAACGTCGCCGATATTTTTGCGGTCCAGGACATTTTTGTCGCAAAGATCGTCGAAGCGTTGAAGGTCAATCTCACCACCACCGAAAAAACGGAAATTGCCCGCGCCAAGCCGGACAATATCGCAGCCAAGGAAGCTTTCGAAGAGGGTTGGAGCCTTTATCTCCGTTACAACGCAAAGGACACAGCTGCCGCCATCACTTCCTTGAAAAAAGCAACCGAACTTGATCCCGAATATGGGCGAGCTTATGCCGCCCTGGCGCTGGCCTACTTCCGCGTCGTTGACTCACTCTGGGGTAAAGAACTCGGTAGGAACGAACCATATTTCTGGTGGGGAGCTCACGATTACGTAGAGCTGGCCAAGAAATATCCAACGTCACTGTCTTATACGGTCGAGGCATTGCGGAACGTTTATCAAGGTCTGGCCAAAGATGCACGCAGGAATGCCGGTCGAGCGATTGCATTGGATCCCAACGACCCCGAAGCACACATCGCAATGGCTTGGGCGCTGACGATCTCAGGCGAACCTGCCGAGGCGCTGAATTTCGTCGCGACCGCCATGCGGCTCAACCCGACCTATCCAAGCCACTACGTTCTCGCTCGTGGATTGGCGCTTTTTGCAATGGGCGATCTGAAACAAGCGGCTGAGGTGTTCGGAGACGGCGTCAGGCGAAACCCAGACGCAACTGCGCTCTTTCTACCACTCAGTTCCGTGCTGGCGCAGCTCGGGCGCCGGGAAGAAGCCAGGCAAATGCTCCTGAAGTTCCGACCGGGTGCAGACCAGAAAGGGCTCGAAAATCTTCCCGACACCTATATCTTCTCGTTCCAATGGGATTATGAACACGCAGGCGTGCGGGAGCGCCTGTATGATGGTCTCCGTATCGCTGCGCTGCCGCTGGCCATCACCGTTACGAGCCTGGAAACAGAGCTTGAGACCGGCAATCCCTTTTCCCAGCAATATGCGGCAGAGCGACTGGGCTGGTTTGGACCAGCGGCAGCACAAGCCGTTCCGGCTCTGGTTGAAGCGCTTAAGGTTGAATATCTCCGCCGGGATGCCATCGAGGCGCTGGGAAAGATCGGGCCTCCGGCACGAGCTGCGATACCTGCGCTCGTGGCACTCCAGAATGAAGCTCTAATTGGCATTCACGCAAAGGACGCACTGTCCAAAATCAGAGGCAATTGATCGACCCTGGACGCGCGCCCGGGATTTCCGCTTGTGGTCCAACGCGGACCTGCTGCGATGTCCGCTCGGGAGCCGCTGGTGGGGGCAAGGAGACATTAGACGCGTCCAGTCCGCCATCCCAGTTTATGAGTAGACGGCCTAGGCGAACCACCAGCGTTCGGCGATCTTAAGCCCGTCCATCGGCCAGTTCGACGCCACCTCGCCATGGGCGAGAGCCTTGGTGTGGGCATCGACATAGGAGTTGAAGACGACATTAATGAGCCCGCCGTCGTCATGCAGCAATTGCTGCATTTCGGCATACATGCCGGCACGCTTGGTATCGTCGGTCTCCGAGCGGGCGGCGACGAGCAGCTCATTAAAGCGCGGATTTTTCCAAGACGTTTCGTTCCACACCGCTTCCGCCGCATAGGCGATGGTGAACATCCAGTCGCACGTCGGCCGGCCGGCCCAGTAAGAGGCGTAGAACGGCTTCTTGAACCAGACATTGTCCCAGTAGCCTTCATTGGGCTCCCTGATCACATTCAGGTTGAGCCCGGCCGCCCGGGCATGCTCCTGCCACAGGAGAGCCGAGTCGGTCGCACCCGTGAACCCGGCATCCGCGACCGACAGGTCGAACTGGGTGTTCTCGGCCCCCGCCTTCTTGAGAAGGCTCTTGACTATATCGGGGTCGTAGACATGCTTCGGCTGCGGATCGATCGCGAACTTGACGGTCGGTGCGACCGGATTGTCGTTGCCGACGGCGCCGTGGCCGAGAAACACCTTCCGCACGATCTCGTCGCGATTGAGCGAGTACTTGATCGCATTGCGCACATCGGGATTGTCGAAGGGCGCCTTCTGGACGTTCATGACATAAACGTAGTGGCCGTAGCCCGTCGTCTCCGAGATCACGAGATCGGGGTTCTGCCTCAGGATGTCGAGCGTCTTCAGATCGCAGCGATCCATGTAGTGGACCTCGCCGGTGTTGAGCGCGTTGGTGCGCGCCTTCACATCGTTGATCGCCAGGCATTCGACACGGTCGAACCAGCCCTTGTCGGATTTGAAGTAGCTCGGGTTCTTGTTGAAGGTGGCGATGACGCCGGGCTCGAATTTCTCGAGCATGTAGGGGCCGGTGCGGATGCCCGACTCCCAGTCGACGCCGCCCTCTTTCGCCGGCATGACCGGGATGTCCGACATGATGTAGGGGAAGTCGGCATTGCCGCCGTCGAGTTCGAACACCACCGTCTCGGCACCGTCGGCGACGACATTCTTGACCGAAGCCAAGAGCGATTTCATTACCGATTTCGTGCCCTCGATGCTGTGATGCCTGACAGAGGCCACGACATCGTCGGCGGTAACCGTCTTGCCATTGTGAAAGGTGGCTCCTTTCCTCAGTTTGAACACCCACTTCTTGGCGCCGTCTGACGGCTCAAAGCTCTCGGCGAGGTCGGGGACCACATTGCCCTTGGAATCGATTTCGGTCAGGCCGTTCGACAAGGTTCCGAATAGCGCGGTGCCGGTGAACGGGTTGACGTTGGTACTACCCGGTTCCAGTGTATCGGTGGCGGCGGCATCGCCGATGCCGATCTTCAAGGTGCCGCCCTTCTTGGGCTCGGCGTGCACCGCCTGGACGAACATCGCATTGGCGGCCGTGGCGGCAAGGCCGGCGGCGAGCGCCAGCTGAACAAAGTCGCGACGCGAAACCCTGCCTTTCGCGGCAAGCTTGGCGGCCAACGTCAGTTTCGTTTCAAATTCCGTCACAGATGCTCTCTCCCTCGAACGGGAAGATCATGCGAGACCCTCGGCGGCCCGAGAGACTTTAGGACGATAGCACAACAGGCATTCCCGAGCTAACGAGGAACCTCGACAGCGCCCGGTCGGACTCGCGTCCTCTCGCTTGCTCCCGCGCCGACTTGGGCCTCGCCCGGAGCGGATGGATCGGTCGATATCCAGTTCGTTGGCTGCGACGGAAAGATTGCCAACTGTATTTCGATTACACCTGGCTGGAGTTACTGGGTTCGCCTCTATCACCCGCCCACGCCAATTTTAGATCGCACATGGGGATTCCCGGAGCCGAAGCTGATGAATTGATATGAGGATGTCGAATGTCCGCTCTTCCAAAGCTGCCCTGGAATCGCTTTCGCTAAAGTCCGTTTCTGGTGCTACCTGCCCGTTCAGGTGGCCGCTACAGTTGATTGCAAGCGACCCTGGGCAGCCTTTCGAAACGAACGCCCAACAGAATCATCATTTGTTCTCGCTTAGCGTTGTTTGGCGGACCTTTAACGCGATGCCCTCCACATGATCTTGCGCGATTGGACAGTCAGGCTGCTTCGGCGTCCGTCCCGCTAAAATCGACTGCGGCGAAGGCCGCCTTCAGCACATCGGGTCCGGCGCCGGGCCTTGTCGCATCGGTCGAAAGGATCTGCCGGTAGCGGCGCGCACCGGGCAGGCCGTGGAACAGGCCGACCATGTGACGGGTGACATGGCCAAGCCGCCCGCCCCGCTCGATATGGCGTGCCGCATAATCCGCCATGGCATCGATCAGCGCGGCAAAATCGAACGTTTTGGGTTCGGCGCCGTAAAACGCCGCATCGACGCCTGCCAGAATGCCCGGCGTGTGATAGGCGGCGCGGCCGAGCATGGCGCCGTCGACATGATCAATGTGGTCAAGTGCCTCTTCAAGGGATTGAATGCCGCCGTTTATACCGATGAATTTGTTTGGATTTTTTGCCTTCAGCCGATACACTCTGTTGTAGTCGAGCGGCGGGATGTCGCGGTTTTCCTTCGGGCTCAGCCCTTCCAGCCACGCCTTGCGGGCATGCACCCACAGCGCGTCGGCGCCGGCCGCGAAAACCCCGTCCGCCAGCGTATCGAGCGCCGGCTCAGGATCCTGCTCGTCGACGCCGATGCGGCATTTGACGGTAACCGGAATGCCGACAGAAGCCTTCATCGCCGCGACGCAATCGGCGACCAGGTCCGGTGCTTTCATCAGGCAGGCGCCGAACGTACCCGACTGGACGCGGTCGGACGGGCAGCCGACATTGAGGTTGATCTCGTCATAGCCGAAGGCTTCGCCGATGCGGGCCGCCTCGGCAAGCTTCTGCGGATCGGAGCCGCCGAGTTGCAACGCCACCGGATGTTCCGTACCATCGAAGCCCAGCAAGCGCTCGCGCTCGCCGTGGATGACCGCGTCGGCGACGACCATCTCGGTGTAGAGCAATGCCCGCCGCGTCAACTGGCGATGCAGGAACCGGCAATGCCGGTCCGTCCAGTCCATCATAGGTGCGATGGCAAACTTCCTGCCTAAGTCGTTCATTTCGTCACGCTTTTTCTCAGTCGGTCCAATACCCCATTGGCCCATCTGATAAGAGGTTCCCATATGATATCCAAAAGCACGCTTAACAGCGACGGAAGCTTTTGAGAAGCGCTTCCGGGATCACCTCGCTGATCGGCGACGTCGTGCTTGCGGGGCGCGGCCTCGCCAAAGCGTTCGGCGATCATGCCCTGTTCAGGGATTTCGACGTCGAAGTGCGGGCGGGCGAGATCGTCGCCGTCACAGGTCCCAGCGGTTGCGGCAAGACGACGGTCGGCAACATCCTCCTCGGGTTGGTTGAGCCGGACACGGGAAGCGTTGAGCGGCGCAAAAACCTGTCGCCGCTGCGATTTCAGAAGCTCTACCAAGATCCGCCGGCAGCCTTCCCGCCACACCAGACAATACGGAGGGGCTTGTCGGATCTTGCGAAACTGCACCGGCTGCAGTGGTGCGACGTGGAGAAACTGCTCACTCGCCTTCGTCTCCACCAGAATCTGCTCGACCGCTTGCCGAGCCAGATTTCGGGAGGCGAGCTGCAGCGCTTCGCGATCGTGCGCGCCCTGCTTCTCGATCCGGTCTTCCTGATTGCCGACGAGGCTACATCCCGCCTCGACCCGGTCAGCCAGAAGGAGGTGATCGATTTTCTGATCCAGACGGTGCGCGAAACCGGGCTTGGGATTCTTCTCGTCACGCATGACCGCGCCTTGGCCGAACGAATTTCTACAAGAACGATCAATCTGGCCGGGCACGAAAGTCGAGATCGCTTGCATCTGGCATAGGGACGAACGCCGCCGACCGGGCAACGGACCAAGGTTGCTGACTCCGCGGCAGACATGGCCGAGCCGACAGGTGGATTTGCGACCAGCCGCACATCGCCAATTACTTCCGGCTCACCCCGGACAACCGACTCTTGTTCGGCGGGCGCGCGAAGTTCTCGGCTGCCTCTAACCAGAAGACAGACGCGCGTTCCGGCGAGCTTTTGCGCAAGCAGATGCTCGATGTGTTCCCGCAACTGGACGATGTCGAAATCGACTATTGCTGGGGCGGTCTCGTCGGCTGCACGCAAGACCGCTATCCGCGCGCCGGCACCGCCGATGG
The DNA here is from genome assembly GCF_055811735.1 of Mesorhizobium sp. WSM4850. NCBI lineage: Bacteria > Pseudomonadati > Pseudomonadota > Alphaproteobacteria > Hyphomicrobiales > Phyllobacteriaceae > Mesorhizobium > Mesorhizobium sp. WSM4850. The sequence continues at coordinate 111,915 of NZ_JBVVPV010000016.1, forward strand.
CCTGATCTACGGCATGGGCTATTCAGGACATGGCGCGCAGCTCTCGACGCTGATCGGAAATGTCCTGGCGGACATTGCAATGGGCCGCACGGATACCAATCCAATCGGCGGCATGGACTGGAATGCCGTCCCGCTGCATACCGGCAAGCCGTGGTTCCTGCCAATGGTGGGCACCTATTATCGGCTGAAGGATATGCTTGCCTGATCCAGCCGACAGGCCCCAAAGCGGCCGACCGGAACCGCCATCTCGGCACGAATTGAACCAGGACCTGGCCACCTGGTCGCAGGCATGCGGTCTAGCCTGCGACCTTGATGAGCGCCCGCTCCATGGCTGCAAGGAAGAGGTCGACATGCTCGGCCTGGCAAACGAGCGGCGGGCGCACTTTGAGGGAATCCTCGTTGGCCCCTGTCGTGCTGACAAGGACGCCGTCGTCGCGCAGTGCGTTCACGACATCCAGCGCCATTGCCCGCCGGCTTGCCACCGGGGCACCCTCAGGCCCGATGTCGATGCCAAAGAACAGACCGGCGTTTCGGATAGCGCGAACTCCATATGGCTGCTGTGCGATTTTCTCCAGCCCGGCTCGGAGGCGCTGGCTCATGGCAAGCGCTTTCTGGGGGATCTGGTCGCGCTGCAGGATCGCCAGCACGGCGTCGGCGGTCGCTATGCCAACCGTATTTCCGGCGAACGTGTTGGAGTAGCGAGCGGTTGCGCCAAATTGCTCCATCGGTGCTTTGCGACCAACGACCGCGCCAATTGGAAATCCGTTGCCCATCGGCTTGCCGAGGGTAGCGAGATCGGGAACGATCCCGTGCCGTTCAAAGCCCCACATATGAGCGCCGGTTCGCCCAAAACCCGGCTGAACTTCGTCGGCGATGACGAGACCACCTGCCTCCCGCACCGCCGCAACTCCACCGGCGATGAAGCCGGGGGGATCGACCCATACGCCATCGCTGGAAAAAATACTGTCGATGAGCAGGGCCGCAACGCCGATGCCACGACAGTTCAGATCTACGATGGCCGCGCGTACTTGCGCCTCGAAAAAGTCCGCAGCCTGGGCTTCCGGCATACCCTCCGGCCCCGGCAGGGAGACCATGCGCACGAATGGGCTGAGCTTGACTGCGTCGCCCAGGTTCGGGGAAACCGCGGCGACAGCCGCGCTGGTGCCGTGATAGGCGTAGGTCGAGACGATCACGCCTTCATTGCCGCTCGCAAATCGCGCGATACGCAGGGCCAGATCGTTGGATTCACTCCCCGTGCAGGTAAAAACCACCCGGTCGAGCTCGCTTGGGAAAGTGTCGACCAGTCGCTCGGCATAGTCGATAAGTTTTGGCTCGAGATAGCGCGTGTTGGCGCTTATCCGGCCCGCCTGTTCAGCCATTGCGGCGTTTACTTCTGGGTGGCAATGGCCGAGCGACGGCACGTTGTTGTAGAAATCAAGATAGGCACGCCCGTCAGGGTCGTAGAGCCACATGCCTTCGCCGCGAACGAAGTGCACGGGCCGGCGGTACTGAAGCCGATAGGAGGCCCCAAGTACTTCGTCACGGCGAGCAATGAGCTCGGACTCGCGCCTCGGAAGATCGGATTCGCCGGGCCTGTAGCGATTAGGCATGAGATCTGTGGACATGTGCTGCTGCCTATCTGAAAGAGTACCTTGATCAATTCGCGGTTCGTCTTTTGGCTACCGTGCCGGTCGAGCGAACCGAGATGCGTTACGGCTGAAACGACGACATTGCCGCCAGGACGGCTGCCTCGCCCGATGCGACACCAAGAGGCGCCAGGATGGAAAGTCCGTGCTCGGCACGCGAGACATTCTTTTTGATGTATTGGGCATCGGCCGGAAAAAGGTGGGACCGCCAGTAGTTGACCAGGATCAACGCGCTTTGTCGCGCCCGCATCAGTCCGACGAGCAATTTTGCTTCCAGTGCCGAAAGTGCAATGACAGAGGCATAGCCGGCAACAAGATGCTCGGCTCCACCCAAAGGAAGTGTCGAATCCCCTACGACGTGACTTGCTGCGATCGCCAGGTCCTGGATCCTGGGGCTCCAGCAGCCATCGCCGAAATCGATGAAACCCATCCCCTGGCCTGTTACCATCATGTTGAACGGGCTGGGATCATTATGAGTCACCTGCCACGCCACGTCAGAGATTTGTGGCTCAACGAATTCCGCATACTCCGCCATCGCGACGCGTACGCTATCGGCAACGCTCCCGGATGGCAGGTATTGCTCCAGTTCCATTAACCTCGACCAGCAACCGACATGCCAAAGAACAGGACGGTGAGCCGCAGGCACGCTGACCAGCTCAAGAGCCAGGTCCAGCCGGGCGAGAGCACTGCCGGTTCGAAAAAGCAGGTCTGGAGTTGGCGTCGCCTGGTGCAGCGGAATGCCCTCGATCCGGGTCTGCAAGTACCCGCATGTCCCCTCTTGCTCAAACATCAATGCGCCGCTGGTCGTGCGGAGCACTTCGGGTGCAACGAAGCCGGTAGCCCCTTGCAATCCGGCCATGGCGGCGGTTTGAAAACGAAAGCTGTCGACCGCCTCCGCTGTTGCCGACGTCTTCAGGATCAACCGGCGGCCGTCCGGCAGGTTGACGTCAACGGTGCGCTCGATCTCGGAGGACAATGTCACGGTCGATCCCGTCAATCCGTAGTGGCGCTTCAGCAGTGCCGCCGACATGTCTGGTTCGGAGGCGCCCGGCCGCATCGCCATTGCAGCGGCAGCGCGAAAATAGGCTTCGGTTGAAGCTGCCGCGTAAGGCAGATGGTCGCATCCTGCCGTCATAGAGCCCTTGAGCTGACCAGCTTCTTCATCGGGGACCAGATCACCATAAGCACCCAATTCGAAAGATCCTCGCCTGTTGAGACGGTTGTTCTTTATGCTTCGACAGATGGAGCGCTCCAGCGATGACGCCCCGCAGGTCTATTTCTCGCGGTATTTCAGACGGCGCCGCTGGCCGCCCTCGCAAAATGGGCGCAGTGCTCTGCGGGTCTCCGGCCTATCCTCGCCCTCAGAGTCCGAAAACGCCCGGTAGCTGCGTCACGTCACGGATTTCCGTATACTCGTAGTAGGGGTTGGCCGGCTCATGGCCGCGATTGACCCAGACCTTGCTCTTGATCCCCAGATCATAGGCGGACATCAGGTCGTGGCGGAAAGACGAGGACACATGCGTGATATCCTCCGGGCCGCAGCCCAGCATGTCGAACATGTATTCGAACGCCTTGAAGTGCGGCTTGTAGGCACCCGCCTCTTCAGCGGTCAAGACGGCATGAAAGGGCGCACCGAGCTTTGCCACGTTCGACGGAATCTGGGCCACCATGGAGTTCGTCAGGGTGACCAACGGAATTTCCTTGGCCAGCTTGGCCAATCCCTCGGGAACGTCCGGATGCGGCCCCCAAGTCGGGATGCGGTTGTAGATCGTTTCGGCGTCTTCGGCACGGAATGCGACGCTGTTGCGGCGGCAGGTGCGTTCCAGTGCGTTGTGAACGACATCTGCATAAGGCTTCCAGTCCTGCAGCACCTCGTCGAGGCGGTAGCCCTGGAAGTTTCTGATGAATTCGTCCATGCGCGGCCCATCCAGAAGATGACCGAACAGGTCCCTGGCGGCTTCCGCCATTTGGAAATTGATGAGCGTGCCGTGGCAATCAAACGTCACGTATTTCGGCCGGAAGCGATCCATGTCCTTGGTTCCTGTCAATCTGCCCTATCAGCCGAGCATAATCGCAGGCGTCCGGCAGAATGTGCGGCAATGCATGGTCATTCAGCACAAGGCCCTCCGGTCGACAGCCAAACCAGCACGCCCTTTCGCAGCGCTGTCTCTTTCGCCCCGCCTGAGCCGATACGGGCGCAAAGGCGACCTTATTTTCTTAGTTTAGCTGTTCTCAAGCACCTGCCGCTTGAACGATGTCTCGGACTCTGCGGTCAGCCAATCGCGCAATGCGGAGAGGCCGGTTGAAACAATGATCGACTTCGGATGGATCAGGCCGTAGTCCGTCCCGTCGCGATCAAAGCCGAGTGGTGCTTCCAATCGCCCATTCGCGACGTCATCCGTTGCAATCGCCTGGGGGGCAAGAGCAACGCCAAGACCACCCAGGGCCGCTTCTGTCATCAGGAAATGATGATCCAGCAATCGGGTCGTTCGAGGACGCGGCGCATCCATGTGCACGTCGAGCCACGCTTCCCAGGCATCCGGTCGCGTCCGTGATCCGAGCGCCACATAGTCGCCACTCTCGAACCGCTTGCGCAGGGATGGCAGCATGACCGGACCGACGCGCTCGGGCATCAGCCTGATGATGGTCCATTCCGGGTCCACCGGAAAATCGAGACGGCGGATCGCAAGCGTCACCCGGTCACGCGCGAAGTCGAGCCCTCCGCCGCCGGTCGACAGATGCACCTCGACATCCGGGTATCGATCCTGAAACCCAGACAGGCGCGGGATCAGCCAGCGCATCGCCAGCGAGCGCTCGCAGGACAAGATGATCGGAATGGGCGTCGAGCTGGATCTGATCTCTGCCAAGGCATCAGTGATTAAATGGAACGCCTTGCCGGTCGCCTCCGCCAGCTTCGCACCATCGGAGGTCAGACGCACCCCGCGCCCGTCCGCTTCGAGCAAGCGCAAGCCAAGATCGGCGGAGAGTTTGGAGACGCGACGGCTGACTGCACCATGCGTCAGAGCGAGTTCGGCCGCCGCAGCACGCACAGACCCCAGACGCGCCACTGTTTGGAAGGCACGCAGATCGTCGAGTGAAGGTAGGTCAGATCGTTTCATTGGTGATTTCATATCACCATAAATCGTCAGATCATATCGATATTCGGTTCTCACCGTTCTGCTATTCTCACCAACATGAAGCAGACCACATCTCTCCTCGTCGGGATAGTCGCCGACGATCTGACCAGTGCTACCGACGGCGCGGCGGCCTTTCTCGCGAGAGGCTATGCACCTGTGATCAAGCGACAGGTCGACGGCGCGGAGAATGGAGCTATCACTTCTATCGATACCAACAGCCGCGCCTCCGACATCTGGCAGGCGACAAGGGCTATCGCCGACGCCGTGTCGGCCCTCTCGCATGCCCGCCTTCTGTTCAAAACGATCGATTCGACCCTGCGCGGCCATATCCGCGTGGAAGTCGCCGCCGCCTTTCGCGCCAGCGGCCGGAGCAGGCTTGTCATCGCTCCAGCCTTTCCCGAAGCGGGGCGGCTCACCGTCGGCGGGATCCAGACGGTGAACGGCATTCCCGTGAGTCAGAGCGTCTACGGCCGTGACCCAGTCCATCCCGCAGGCACATCGCACATTGCCGATCTGGTCGACCCGTCCCTGGGGATACCGATCATTCTCGCAGCAAACAGTTCCGGCGATGCGGCGACGAAAGGGTCCATTCTGATCCTCGACGCCGACAGCCAGAACATACTGAACCGGCAGGTCGCCGACATTCCTGATCCCGAGACTGTCCTTTGGGTGGGCTCCCCTGGTCTCGCCATCGCGCTGGCATCGCTGGTCCCTGCCGTGCCGGACGAACGCCCGGTAACGGGCAAAGCCGCCGGGCAGGTGGTGATCGTCGCAGGAAGCACCAATCCGGTGACGCGCGTCCAATGCGAGACCTTGCGTGTACGAGGCGTTCCCGTCGTCAGCGACCTGGCCGACGCACCCGGCGACGCCCGTGTGATTTGTCTTCGGGCACCGCTGCAACGGCAGGAGAATGCCAGCGCCGTGATGACGAACCTCGCCGGACAAGCAGCCGCAGCGGTCGCCCGGCGCGACTATGACGCGGTGATCGCCACCGGCGGCGAGACGATGGCCGCGATCCTCGACCGCCTCGGCATCAACGGGTTCCTTCTCACCCGCGAGTTGGAGCCCGGCTTTCCGGTTGGCCGCGCCGAACGGGCGGATGGAGAGCCGCTCACCATCGCCATGAAGGCGGGAGGCTTCGGCTCACCCTCTGCACTCCTTGATGCCGCCCGCGACCTGCTGGCAAACCGCTTTCACGAAAGGCTCTGATCGATGACCGCCCATGACGCTCCTCTCGCCGTGACCATGGGTGATCCCTCCGGCATCGGCCCCGAGATCATCGCAAAAATGTATCTCCGTCGACCGGACAAGCGACACTGGATCGTCGTCGGTGATCCGCTGGTGATGACCCACGCCCTTTGCGCACTCAATTCTGATGTGCGGATCCGGCCGATCGCCTCCGTCGATGAGACCGTGCTCGATGACGGAACCCTCAACGTGCTTTGCTCCTCGCAGCTTTCCGCCCTGCCATCGGTCAGGCAGGTTTCGGCCGTCAGTGGACGCGCGGCGTTCGACGCCATCGTTGTCGCGATCGGACTGGCGCGGGACGGTTGGGTGGGCGGCATCGTAACGGCGCCGATTCACAAGGAGGCCCTCGCAGCAGCCGGTTTGCACTATCCCGGCCACACCGAAATCCTGGCCGATCATGGCGGGGCTCCCAAGGTCGCCATGATGCTGGCGAACGAGGACATTCGCACGGTCCTCGTCACCATCCATTGTTCGCTGTCCGAGGCGATCCGCAAAGGCGATTTCGCGGCGCAGATGGATGCCATCCGGTTGGCCGACGCCGGTGCGAAGGCGCTCGGCATCTCCCATCCGCGCGTCGCCGTCGCCGGCCTCAATCCGCATGCCGGCGAAGGCGGTCTCTTCGGAGACGAGGAAATCCGCATCATCCGGCCGGCGATCGAGGCGGCCCGTGCCGAAGGTATCGACGCCTCCGGCCCATGGCCAGGCGACACCGTGTTCATGCAGGCCCGCAAGGGCCGGTTCGACATCGTGGTCGCCCAGTATCACGACCAGGGTCTCATCCCGGTCAAATATATGGGCCTCGACCATGGCGTGAACGTCACGCTGGGCCTGCCATTCGTGCGCACCAGCCCCGATCACGGCACCGCCTTCGACATCGCGGGGTCCGGCGTTGCCGACCCCTCCAGCCTGGAGACCGCCTTCGACTACGCCCTTAGGCTGAAGGCCTCCCTCCCCTAACCAGAAAGCCGTCATCCCATGACCCAATTCGACTTCATCTTCATGCTGACACGCAACGACCGCACGGTGACCGACGCCGCCGTCCACGCCGAAACGGCGCTCGGAGCCGGAATCCGCCACATCGGATTCAAGGACATCGGCCTGCCGCTCGACGCGCTTGCCGCCCTCGCCCGCCAGATCCGCGAGGGCGGAGCCAACACTTATCTCGAAGTTGTATCGCTCGACCGCGACAGCGAGATCCGCTCGGTCAAGGCGGCGATCGACCTCGGCGTCGACTTTCTTCTCGGTGGCACCCATGCCGAAGACGTGCTGCCGCTGCTGGAAGGGACGCCCATCCGCTACTATCCGTTTCCGGGTCGCATCGTCGGGCACCCGAGCATTTTGGAAGGATCTCAGGCCGAGATCGTCAACAGCGCCGTCGCGCTCGCCAGCCATCACGGTGTCGCCGGTCTCGACCTTCTCGCCTACCGTTCGGCAGGCAATGTGCCGTCTCTGATCGACGCTGTGTGCCGGGCCGTGCCCAAGCCCGTTATCGTCGCGGGATCGGTGGACCGGCCGGATCAGATCAACTCCATTCGCAACAGTGGCGCAGCGGGATTTACCGTCGGCACCTCCGCGCTGGACGGCCGGTTCCCGGCGGAGGGTCCCGCACTGGAATTCCAGCTGCGGGCGATCTCGGCGTGCCTCGAAGGACATCAAGAGAGCGTGGGAGGTTAGTCCTGGTCAAAATAATCACAAATTGAACCCAGCACGGCGGAGCTTCGAGCAATCTAGGAAGCTCCAGACCAGAGTTCTCTGCCACTCCATTCGATCGCATAGACAAACGCCCTGTCGACGCACCTGCCCGCGCGCCGTCGCAACATCGAGGTCTTTGATGCCACGCCCGATCGTCGAACGGGCCAGACCGGTGATCTCAGACACCACCGCAAGCCCACAACCCGCAGCACGAGCCTCACTCGCAGCGAATACCCGGCGGCCACGCTCGTCCGCTCCGAGCGGTCCGCCTCCACCGCTGCTCGATTCCGCGTCGGTCGATCATGCCCGATCGGTAACCCACAAAGCGACCGAATAGAATCGCAACCTGATGAGTCAAACCGACGCAGACGTCACCAAATCCGATTCAGTCATCAATCGACATGTTCTAACTGATTAGCGATCCGCTCAGCCTACAGGCGTAGACGGCAGCTGCGCCCTCTGCGCCAGGCGAATGTCGCCTAGAAATAGCCGAGGATGGATTTGACCTCGAGGTACTCCAACATGCCTTCGATGCCATATTCGCGTCCGTTTCCGGACTGCTTGAAACCGCCAAACGGGGCGTGCGGGTCCCAGGCGGGGTAGTTGAGATGAACCTGACCGGCGCGGATCCGCGAGGCGACGTCCCGGACGGCGCCCATATCCGTGCCCTGCACATGGGCCCCCAGGCCGTAGACCGTATCGTTGGCGATAGTGACGGCCTCCTCGACTGTGTCGTAGGGGATGATGCACAGAACTGGCCCAAAAACCTCTTCCTGGGCAATGCGCATGCCTGTGCGCACGTCGGAAAAGATGGTCGGCTTGACATAGAACCCGACGCTCAGATCGTCCGCGCGACCCGACCCGCCGGTGAGGAGCCTGGCGCCCTCTGAAATGCCGACGCCGATCATGATTTGGATGCGGTCGAACTGGGAACGGTTGGCGATTGCACCGTGAGTGGTGGTTTCCGAAAGCGGATCGCCGACGATGATCTGGGCTGCGGCCCTCCTGGCGATTGCCTCGATCTCGGACAGCCGCTCGCGCGGCACGATCATGCGCGTCGGCGCGCTGCATGACTGGCCGAGATTGCGGAAGGCGGCGGCTACGCCCCGTGAAACGGCACGGTCGAGATCGGCGTCGGGCAAAATCACGTTCGGCGACTTGCCGCCGAGCTCCTGTCCGACGCGCTTGACCGTCGGCGCGGCGGCCTGGGCCACCGCGATGCCGGCACGGGTGGAGCCGGTGATGGAGATCATGTCGACATCCGTGTGGGAGGCGAGACCCATGCCCACGCCTGGGCCGTCACCATTGACGAGGTTGAAGACACCGGCAGGGAAGCCGGCTTCCTCAATCGCCTCGGCGAACAGCAGGGCGTCCAAAGGAGAGAGTTCGCTTGGCTTCAGCACGACCGTGCAGCCTGCGGCGAGCGCCGGCGCAACCTTGGCGGTGATCTGGTAGAGCGGCCAGTTCCAGGGCGTGATCAGGGCGCAGACACCGATCGGTTCGTGGGTGACGGCGGTGTGGCCGCGCTGCACGACGAAGGGGAAGGTTTTCAGGACATCGCGAGCGACTTGCACATGGGCAATCGCGAGCGGCACCTGCGCGGTGCGCGCATATCCGATCGCCGCGCCCATTTCGAGGCTCAAGCATTGCGCAAGCAGTTCATTGCGCGCTTCGAGCAGCGCCTGCAGGCGATCAAGCAGACCCGCGCGGTATTCCGGCCTGGTACGGCTCCAGGTGGCGAACGCCCGGCGGGCCGCTGCAACGGCCGCGTCCACATCCCAGCTGTTTCCGAGCGGAAACCGGGCCACGATCTCTTCGGTGGCGGGATTCACCACGACGTTCTGGGCGGTGCCTCTCGGCTCGACCCATTGACCGTCGATGAAGAACTTGTCGAGGCGGCCGTTGCGGGACAGGTGTTCGAGGGGCGAAATCATGTGACAAGGTCCTTCATGCGGTAATAGGCACCGAGGATCGGCAGGAACCAGGGACGCCCAAAGTATCCAGGGATCGCCGGCCAGTCGAAATCCTTCCAGGGGTTCAGGTCTGGACGCCCGTCCATGACATCGGCCATGATGCTGCCCATCAGCGTCGACATATGGGTGCCGTGGCCGCTATAGCCCATGGAGTAGTAGATTCCGTTGCGCTCCCCGGCGCGCGGCAGGCGGTCGCGGGTCATGTCGACCATGCCGCCCCAGCAGTAATCGATGCGGATGTCGGCCAGTTCCGGATAGACCTCGACCATCGCCGCTTTCAGGATCCGGCCGCTCTTCTCGTCGGACTGCGGGTTGGATACTGCAAACCGGGCCCGCCCGCCGAACAGCATGCGATTGTCCGGCGTCAGCCGCCAGTAGACGACGAGATTGCGCGTGTCGACGACATTGCGTCGGGTCGGCATGAGGCGCTCGAGTTGCGAAGGCGACAGCGGTTCCGTCACGACCAGGAAGGCGCCGACCGGCACGATGCGGCGGCGGATCCATCCGAGCGGACCGACCTGGGAAATGCCGCTCGCCAGCAGGACCTGACGCGCGACGATCTTGCCTCGCGGGGTCTCGACCTCATGCCCGTCGGCGACCTTGCGCAGAGCCATGACGGGGGCGTTTTCATAGACCTCTGCGCCCCGCCGTGCGGCGGCGGTCGCCAGGCCCCGGACGAAACGGCCGACATGCATGCTGGCGCTCTTGGGAAACAGCAGCCCGCCATGGTAGCGGCTGGTGCCGACTTCAGTTCGCAGGTCGGCGCGCGCGATCATCCTCGTCCCGGGATCGACATTTGCCGCCAAGAGTTCCTGGCTGCGCGCCAGCACGTCGTAGTGCTCAGGCTTGGCGGCAAGCTTGAGCTTGCCGACCCGGGAGAAGCTGCAGTCGATCTTTTCTTCCTGCACCAACCGCTCGACCATATCGACGCCGGCGTCGAAAGCCTTGTAGAGGGCGTTTGCGGCCGGCTTGCCGTGCTTGCCGGCCATGATTGCATAGCTCTGGGCAAAACCGTTGTTGCACATCCCGCCATTGCGGCCGGAAGCGGCGTTGCCGATCGTTTCGGCCTCCAACAGTGCAACCCGGGCGCCCTTTTTGGCGAGGGCAAGCGCCGCGGAGGATCCGGTCAGGCCGCCGCCCACAACCGCCACATCGTAGTGGCCTTCGAGCGGTTTGGACGCGCCCTCATTGAACGGCTGAGAGGTATCCAGCCAATAAGATGTAAACTTCATGATTGCACCACCAGTGCGTCAGTTTGCACGGGCGCCATGCAAAGCGTTGCGATTGCAGCCCCTACCATCCGCGGATCCGCTCCCAACGGGCTTCGATCCGGGGACTGTCCCCGTTGACGACGCTGTAGAAGTGGTGCTGGGCGGCCATCGCGCAGGCATGGTTGGGCAGAATCCGGACCCGAGCCCCGAGCGGCAAATCGGGCATGGACTTTCCAGAACCGGCACGAATGGCGAGGATACCGTGTTCCTGGCTGGCCTGCGCCACGATCACATCTTCAAGCACCCGCCCCTTTTCATCGCAGACGACACCGTAACCCTGGTCGACCTGCTGGTTTGCGGTTCCGCGGTCGCGCGAAAGCGCCATCCAGCCCGCGTCGACCAGCACCCATCCTTTTTCCGGCTTGGACCCGATCACCGTGGCCAACACGGAAATCGCGATATCGTCGAGACGGCAGACCCCTACCCCGTGCTGGACGAGATCGAAGAACATGTAGACCCCGGCGCGCAGCTCCGTGACGCCTTCGAGGTTCTCGGCGAAGTGCGCCGTCGGCGTCGAGCCGAGGCTGACGATCGGGCAGGCATGGCCGTGGGCGCGCAAAGTTTCGGCGGCGCGCACGGTGGCCGAACGCTCGTCCTCGGCTGCCTTGACCAGCGCATCGGGCGTGTTCAAGCCATAGGACTCGCCGGCATGGGCGAGGACGCCGACCAGGTTGGCGCCAGCTGCGACGATCCTGTCGGCCACATCGAGCAGCTTGGGATCGTCCGGCTTCAATCCGCCGCGATGGTCGTCGCAGTCCAGTTCGATGAAGACGGACGGCGTCACGCCGGTGGCTTCGCGTACACCGGCTAGGGCGTCGGCCTGCTCCACGGAATCGAGCAACAGCTTCACATCAGCGCCGGTGCGGCGACAAAGCTCCATGGCGCGGACGGCCGACGCCGGCGACATGCCGACTGCATAGGTGATGTCTCGAAAGCCGTGGCCGGCGAAATACTCCGCCTCGGCGATGGTCGAGACCGTGATCGGGCCCGGTTCGCCGGGGAACACATGTCGGGCGACGTCGATGCTTTTGGCCGTCTTCATATGCGGGCGCAGCACCACGCCAAGCTTTCCGGCATGCTCGGCCAGACGCTGGATGTTGCGCTCGAGCCGGCCCCGGTCCAGAAGCAGCGACGGGGTGATGAGGGCGTCGATCGTTTGGACCGCCTCACGGATATCTACATTCGTATCCATCGCTACCCTACCTCATTCCTTAACCGAACGACTGATTTGCCAAGGCATACATGCTGGCCGTCCCGTCTGAGACGGGCCGTCGCCCCTTGACCATCGCGATCACATCACCGACACGCGCGAGGCCCAGGCTCTCCAGCCAGTCGCCCAATCCGTGTTCGGCATAGACGTCGATGCGCACGAATTGGCCGTGAAGCGTCGCAAGCTGGGCCAGGATCAGAAGCCGCGCGTCTTGGGCGCTTTCTGCTGCAACAGGGCCGACGACATAGCCGTGGCCGAACCGCCTGGCGATGGCGTAGCCTGTAATCCGCCCCGCGCGTTCGATGACCGAAACATTGCCCGCATCAGCGAGGCCAGCCACCATCGACGGCCGGGGCATGCCTGTGGCCCGTTCGTCGAAGGCCTGGATTGCCGCGAGGTCAGAGACCGTCGCCTGACGGATGTCGTCGCGCGCACTCTGCGTCACGGCAACGGTCAGCGGGCCCTGGTGCTGAACCACCGTACCCCAGGCAGTGAACCCGCGTCGCTTGTAGAGTGCGAGCCCCTCTTCCGTCGAATTGAGCAGCACGCTGCGCCCGTCCGTGGCCTGAAGCAACCCGTCAAAAAGCCGGGAGCCGTTGCCGCCGCCTTGCGCGGAGCCGGTGACTATGATCATCCCGGCAGTGGCATAGGCCTGTCCGTAATTCCAGGACATGGCAGTGCCGATCACCTGTCCCGCCCGCTCGAGGACCAGGCCATTGCCGACCTTCACGGCAAATTCCCAGTCCTCCTGGCGATAAGGCCAGCCCATCTCCTGCGACAGCTTCAGCGCGCCCGGCACATGGCGGGTCTCGAATTTCATCAGCTCGGTCGGGGCGCTGACGGTATCTCTGTCATGCTCAACGGTCATGAGTGCAACGCTGTCGCTCGATCCAAAGTCAGATTGAAGTCGGACCTTAGCGTCGCTTCCGGCGGACAGATTTGGCTGCTGTTTTGCCCTTTCAATTCAGCGGGATCATTCGTTTTGAGCCGTCCGTCGGCATGCCATATGGCGCAAATCGGGCGAGGAATGCGGCAAGACCACTCGGGCGTCGCTCAGGCGAGGTGCAATGCAGACCTCGGCGGCATCTTTCGGTCGCAGCCTGCCACTCGCCTGACCAACCTCAATGCAATTTGAGACGCGGACGGACAACCCGGTTGACATGGCCGACCAGGATAAGAGCCAGGCCCTTGATCCAGCCATGTATGGCCACCAGGTGCATGCGGTACAAAGACACGTAGATCATCCTGGCCAGCCGCCCTTCGATCGCCATCCGCCCTCCGACGAGATTTCCCATCAAGCTGCCGACGGTGGAAAACCGGCTCAACGACACGAGCGAGCCCTTGTCCCGATAGACAAATGCTTCCGGCGTTTCCCCGGCAATCAAGTGAAGAATGTTGCGATAAGCGGTCGATGCCATCTGGTGGGCGGCCTGAGCGCGTGGCGGCACCGGGCCGCCCGCGCCTTCCGGCTTGAAAAAGCAGCAATCGCCGATAGCGAAGATGCGCTCGTCCCGGCTCGTTTGGAGGGTGGGAAGGACGACAAGTTGCCTGCTGCGCGCCACCTCAAGTTCGTCGAGCTCTCCCAGAATATTTGCCCCCTGCACGCCTGCAGCCCAGACGCAAATATTGGCGTGTATCTGCTCCCCAGTAGCACACCTCAGTCCCTGTTCCGTTGCTTCGGATACAGCCGTGTTTGCGAGCACCCGGACGCCGAGGGCCTCAAGTTCCTGATGCGCGGCCTTTGCTAAAGCTTCTGGGAGAGCCGGAAGAATCCGCGGCCCGGCCTCTATCAAAGTGACCCTCAGCCGGGTCTCGTCGAAGACTTCCAGGCCATAATGTCTGAGAGATGATGCAGCATTGTAGAGTTCAGCAGCGAGTTCGACGCCTGTCGCGCCGCCACCTACGATAGCTATATCAACAAAGGCGTCGTCGGTTGAATCAGCTGACATTGTCCTGGAAACTCGAAGACAATGATTCAACAACTTCAATCGAAAGCGATCCGCTTGGTGACGGTCTTCGAGGAAAAGGCAATGATCCTTGACTCCGGGAGTGCCGAAGTCGTTTGAAACCGACCCGATTGCGATAACGAGGTAGTCGTATCGGAGCCGATGTCGACCGACCAGTTCCGACCCGTCATCGTCGAATATCGGCGCCACTGTGACCTGCCGCGCGGTGCGATCGATGGCCTCCAGCGACCCGTAGAAGAAGCGGTAGCCCCAACGGTGCCCGTGGCCGCGGTAGCCCACTTCGTCAAGATTTGCGTCGAGTGATCCGGCCGCAACCTCATGGAGCAGCGGCTTCCAGACATGGGTGTGGTTCCGCTCGACAAGAATGATATCGAAATCCTTGCGGCCGAGACGTGCTCCGAGCCGGCGCACGAGTCCAAGACCTCCAGCCCCACCGCCAACGACGACAATTTGGGTCTTCATTCGTGCTTGCCCGGTCCGTAGCGGAATGCTTCTCGACATGACCAACCGCCTGTCAGCGGCTGGCGCGCCAGATGGCAATCAAGTCCTGGATTCGATAGCCCTGAATGATAAAGAAGCGTCATCATCGCCCTCGCGAAATCCGAAAATCGCCCTGCCCCTGGGCGTTCATGTCCACAGATGACGAGCCTGGAGTCTAGCCCCAAGCGCCGCCGCCTTCACCAGTCCATCACCACCTTGCCGGAATTGCCGCTCTTCATCGCATCGAACCCGGTCTGGAAGTCGTCCACGCCGATGCGGTGGGTGATCAGCCCACTGACATCGAGCGGCCCCTGCACCAGCGCGATCATCTTGTACCAGGTCTCGAACATTTCGCGGCCATAGATGCCCTTGAGATGCAGCATCTT
>NZ_JBVVPV010000017.1:0-3369 GCF_055811735.1 Mesorhizobium sp. WSM4850
GTGGTGGCGGCGGCGGCGGCGGCGGCGGCGGTGGCGGCGGCGCGAATGCCGGCAACTTCGCCGATGTCGATGGCGGTGCTGCAAGCTCGATTGGCGGCGGCGCAGGCTCGACCGGCGGCGCTGGCTCGGGTTCCGGCTCCGGCACTGGCTCTGGCTCTGGCGTCGGCGGCGCCGGCGGCGGCGCGACCAGCGGTGCGGGTGGGGCTGGCACGAGCGGCGACGCAACCGGCGGTGCCGGCAGCGGCGGAGCCGGCAGCGGCGTGGCGAGCAACATCAACACCGGTGGCGCAGCCACCAGCGGTGCGGCCACGGCCGGCGACGCGACTGGCGGCGATGCGACCGGCGGCGCTTCGACGGCGACCGGTGGAACGGGCGCAGTTGCTCTCAGCGGCGCTTGGGCTGACGGAGCGGACGGTGGCTATGCCTGGAGCGGCGACGCCACGGGCGGTGCTGGCGGCAACGGCGGCGCAGCGACTGCGACCGGCGGCGCGGCTGGCGATGGCGGCGGCGGCGGCAGCTGGGGGTCGAATATCGGCCACGACCAGCACATTGAAGCCATCAGCCAGGCCAACGCCAATGGCACCATCGACATGAACGGCTTCAACCAGCAGATCGTGATGGGCGCCAACCTGCAAGGCCACTCGGTCGACATGACTGTAGTGGGCGGCAACCTCACCAGCTCGGTGGTTGGCGAAGACGACGCGACATAACTGGCGTGGCCGGTCTCGCCGAGCGAGACCTGCAAAAAAGGGACTGCGCGGGGGAAAACCCCGCGCAGTCTTCCCAACCAGAGAAGAGAAGCGCGACCCGGCAAGGGCGCGGATGATCTCGAAAACCGGAGGAAACTTCCGTGTATATGGACAAGATCACCGAGGCGATCAGCCACTTTGTGGGACTCTTTGAAATCACACTGGAGCAAGCCCGTCTCAGGAAAGCCTATGACGAATTCAAGGCGGCCCAGGCGGTCGAGGAAGAAACGCCGGAGCTTGCCAGTCAAACGGTCAACATCGAGGCAGGATACAATCTGGAGGATTTCGTTCCCTCCATCGAGTATTCGCCAGTTCCACCAAAACTTGTCCTGACGACACCCTGGTCGGATTTCCAATTCGTTCCTCCAGACATCCCCGCGATCCCGCAGCCGGACGTCGCCTATCCAGGTTTCCTGTTCCACCCGGACGCGCCGCCGATGGGGAGTGCGCCTTCACGCCTGATCCTGCCCCATATCGAGCCCCCTGGCTCGGTGGCGGTCCTTATCAATCAGGAGCTTCGGCTCTCCGATAACGATTATACAGGCGCTGGCGGACATGGCCTGAAATTCTCTCCCGCAGCAGCGGACCATGCTGCCGAAATGGCGACCTTGCTGGGCGCGGCGGCGGATCTGTCGCCGATCGACGATCTGGAAATGCCGGGTTCGTCCGAGGAGATAGTGGCTGTCATCAAGACAGCCGGCGAACGGCTCAACGGCTATGCGGAGGAAACGGATGGCGAAGCCGATGTTTTCGTCGTCAAGGCTGACGTCATCGAAGGCACTTACGTCAATGGGCAGTCCGTGGACGAAGCGCCCAAGCTCGACGATCACCTCCCGGAGAAGCACCGTCGAGCCGATGAGGAAGAGGACGAGGAAGAAGAGGCCGAGCAACCCTCCTACACGCCTGGGTCCGGCAGCATCGACATCGATGTTTCAGTCGAGTTGGAAGCCGGCGGCAATCTCCTCGTCAACAGCGTCGCGATGGCCAACAATTGGCTGCAGTCGCCGGTTTGCGCGGTGATGGGCGACCATGTCGAGCTCAACGCGATCATTCAGATCAATGTCGCGTGCGACAGCGACCTCGTCAGTTCCTCCATCAACGGTTGGGGCCTGAACGCGACCGATCCGACCCAAGGCTTCAATATCGCGATGTTCAAGCGCATCGATCCGTCGGCGGAAGCTGCGGC
This sequence comes from Mesorhizobium sp. WSM4850, assembly GCF_055811735.1. Taxonomy (NCBI): domain Bacteria; kingdom Pseudomonadati; phylum Pseudomonadota; class Alphaproteobacteria; order Hyphomicrobiales; family Phyllobacteriaceae; genus Mesorhizobium; species Mesorhizobium sp. WSM4850. The sequence goes on from NZ_JBVVPV010000017.1 coordinate 1,936, forward strand.
GTCGCAGGCCAAGCAGGGTGACTTTCCCGAGCACTGGGTTGTCACCGAGGTCGAAGGCGACCTGCTCATCATGAACTGGATCCAGCAATACGCCTTCATGATGGACAATGACGTTTCCGTCTTGTCGTCATCGGGAGTCAAGACGCTGGTGACAGCCGGCGCCAACACGGCGGCTAACGAGATTTCGCTGGACGAATTGGGCTTCAATTACGACCTGATCGTAGTCGGCGGAAACATTTACGACGCCAACATCATCCATCAGTTGAACGTGCTGCTGGACAACGACCTGATCGGCGCGGTCGATGGTTTCCATACAACCGGCGAAGGCGCGGCCTCGACCAGCGACAATCTGCTTTGGAACCAGGCCAACATCGTCAATTACGGCGCCGGCGATCGCTTCGAGGCGATGTCTGAAGCTTATCGCAAGGCGTGTGAAAGCCTGCAGAACGGCAACGGTGACCTTTCCGACATACTGAACGATGGCGCATTCGCGGGCATCGGGGCGATTCGGGTGCTCTACATCTCCGGCGACATCCTCAATCTACAATACATCAAACAGACCACCATTCTTGGTGACAGCGATCAGGTGGCCCTGGCCATGAATGCGCTGGCGCATCCGGAGGCGGACTGGACAATTTCGACAGGAACCAACTCGCTGGTCAATTATGCCTACATTGCCGACGTGGATTCCACCGGCAAGACCTATGTAGGCGGCGGCATCTATTCGGACGAGATCCTCATCCAGGCGGAGCTGATTTCCACCGGCCCCGATCTTGGCGGCCAGAATCCCGACGTGCTGGTGAATGAAGCGGTCGCTTTCCTCGATGACGATATGCTGGCGCCGGAAGCCTCTCAAAACGTGCCGTATCCCTCGCTCGTGCCCGAGACCTATTCCGATCCGATGCAAAGCGTTCTCGCGTGATTTTCGAACCGGGGTGGCAGCAATGACCGAAGATCGCGATCAAACCGGGCGCGCTTTCGTCCAAGAACCAGAATGGGATCGGCCGGATGACGGCGGCGAAGCAGTCGGGCGAAGCGCCGCCGAGCCGATTGCACAGACTTGGTTTCGTCACAGCAAGGCGGTCGATCGTTCGGTGGAAAAACTGGACGATGTCGTTGCCGAATTGTGGCGCATAGTGGACGTCCGGCCAGCCGAAACGCCAACATCGCTTCGCGAAACGACGCCAGCCAAGGTCACCGAACAAGCCAGGGTCACCGAACAAGCGCGCCCTTCAACCGCGCCTTTACCTGGTGATAGAAGCGCTCCGCAACGCGAGGTGCAACCACCCTCCCCGCAAGCAAAAGCGCCTTCGGCTCCGTCGCCGGCCACGCCCACTGCTCCAGCCGCAGACAGCATGAGAAGGCCCGACCCCATCCGGCCACCGAACCCTCGGATCTCCGAGCCGGCCCAGCGCACCTTATCACCAAAGGAAG